>CAZQAV010000001.1:0-28226 GCA_964591395.1 Candidatus Woesearchaeota archaeon
ATTGTATTTATTGCAGGTATTGCAGGAGCAATTGCATTAGTAATTAAAGGAAAATAAAAAAGAGATAAAAAATGAAATTAAAAGAAGGAGATCCGGGGTTTTAATAAATGTTAAATGAAATATTATCATTAGCAAGCTATGGGTATTTTGATGGTTCTGGTCTGGGCCAAATGTTAGCTCAGTGGCAACAAGCAGGAGTATTTAGTTATATGATTCCATTTTTACTTATATTTGCATTGGTTTTTGGCATTTTATCAAAAATGAATCTTTTTGGAAGTAAAAAAGACCTTGCTGGAACAGGGACAGAGAATAGATCTATTAATGCTATAATTGCTTTAGCTGTTGCATTTATGTCTCTTCAATTTGATTTTGTGTCTGTTTTCTTTTCAGAAGTATTTCCTAGGATGGGGGTTGCATTAGGTATTATACTTGTGATTTTAGTTGTAGGAGGATTATTTATTGACCCTAAAAATAAAGGTTTTATGATTGGATTAATGGTTATTGCAATGTTAATTGCAGGTGGTGTTATAATTTATGCTGTTCAAGCATTAGGATGGGGAACTAATTTCTTTTATGGTTCATGGTGGATGATGAATAATTCATGGGTAGTGCCCACAATTATTTTAATAATATTCATAGTCGTAATTGTAATTGGTGCAAAGCCGAAGTCAACAGAGAATGCTGTTGGAAATTTAGTAGCTCAAGCTCTTGGTGTAGAGGGGAAGTAATTTTATTTTTTTAGAAATCTTTGATTTAATTTATCTACTTAATTTTCTTTTAACAACTTTTTTCTTGGGTGCTAGTTTTGGTTTAGAAACAGGTTTATGTTTTGCATGTTTTTGAGCTAATGAAGGAGACATTTTTCCAAAACTATCTTGCATCATAGACATTTCTTTTTTTATACCTTGAAGAGTATTTCCATATGAGCCTACTTTTTGAAGAATTGCCATTTGTAATTTATCTATAACTTGTTCAACTCTTTTTATTCTTTCATCTATTTGTTTTAATTTAACTTCTGATAATGCTTTTGTTTCAGTGATTTTTCTAATTTCTTTTTTCATTTCTTTTGACTTTTCTGAGAACACTTGTTCAGCAACTTCGATTAAAGTATCTGTACTGCCTACAGCCCCACCTGTATCATATCCCCCATATTCTTCTGAATATTCTCCTTGGTCATAAGGTTGGTCTTGGTAATATTCTTCTTGACCTGGTGGAGAATCATATTGAGCCTGCTGAGCTGGAACTTGTGCTGGTTGTTGATATTCTTGTTCAGCAGGTGCTTGTTGAGTAGGAGCTTGGGAATATTGTCCTGCTTCCTGTGCTTTTGGGGCTTGTGAAAATTCTTTTCCGCTTGTCATTGGTTGTAATTCGTTTTTTGTTGAGTCTTCTGTTTTTGAAACAGCTTGTTTAATTTGTGATTGGCTTAATGCATTGTTTATTGCAACAGGGGAAATTCCTTGTTCTTGTAATTTAGAGGTTATATCTGGATCTTGTAAACCTTGGCCCTTCATCTGATTTACTTGATCTAAAACACCCACTTTTATTTCCTCTTTTATATTATATGTTTTTATTTGTTTTTTAACTTTTCTAAATCTTGTTTAGTAACTAAATTTAAAGGTTGAAACATTTTTGCCTGTTTTGTTAATATATCAAGGTCTTCTTTTCTTGCAAATTTTGAAAACTCACTAGATGCTGTTTCTAAAAATGAAATTAATCTATCTACATTTTGTTTTATTATTTCTATTTCTTTTTTTATTTCTAACACAGCCTCGTTGTTTTTTTCTCTAACATCTATAAGATTTTGTCCAATGAGTAAAAGTCTGTCTTTTAAGATTCTTTGTTTTTCTTCAAGATCTCTTACTTGCATACTTCCATTATCTTGGCCATAGTCTTGGTAGTCTCCTTGTGGTTCATCCATGAAAAATAAAAGTTAGAAAGCTTTAAATTTGTTTGGTTTAATTTAGTATACAAAATATTTTAAAGTATTTTTCCTTTTTTTGTTCATGAAATTTAAAGAGGGATCTCCATTATACACTCATGAAGTGCAAAGAGAGGGGGGGGAAGATGTATTATATATTAATTACCTTGGTGCATCTTATGTTCCCAGCCTAGCTGATTCTCCAGAAGTAATGGAAAGAACAGTTGATGCTTTAATTGAAAATCCAAATGTTTCAAGGATAGTATATGTGCAACAAAAAAATTATAATTATGATTTTAAAGAAACTGTAAAAATGTTGGAAATAGCTCAATTATATGTTTATTTTGTTAAACAGGAAAAAGCATTATCCCAAGAAAAACTTATTACAACAGATCAAAGTCTTTTTACACAAAGATATAATGAAATTTTTTCATTTTTGTTGTCTTTAAAGCAAGACCCTATTGCAGCATATAGCGAGCTTAAAAAATTAATTATAGAAGGAAAAATTAAACTTGAGAAAGTTTCTGAGAGTATTGGAACAGATCAAAAAAATTATAATTTATTTTTAGAAAAATTAATGAAACTATTAGAAGAAACTAAATTAATTCATTCTGCAAGAAGATATATGGAAGGATATCAAAGAGGAAATAGGGAATTATATCATAGAATTTTCAAACCAGATATTATACCTAATTTCACATTTACACGTCTTGTTTCTGATTTGCCTGAAGAAGCTGAAATAATTAATCAATATAAAATTTCAAATGGAGAATATGATGAATCTTATATAACAATATTAAGGGAGAAAGATGAACCAAAATATACTTACCATGTTGTTCCTCCAGAGCATACTTTAAAAGAAGATCATAATATGCTTTTGAATTTAGCAAGAGGTGTTTTAATTGAGCACCAACCTAAGGCTGAAGAATTTACAGATACTGAAAGAACAAGACATGTTTTCTTTAATATTTCAAAAGATCTTTTACAGGATTTAGCAAAGACAAAAGGAGTTCCATTGAGCTATTCTGATTTGAATAAATTAGCAACAATATTAGTGAGACATACTATTGGTTTTGGATTGATAGAAGTTTTGTTGCAAGATCCACATTTGCAAGATATATCTTTAAATGCACCTATACCAAGAACACCTGTTTTTGCAAGACATCAAGATTATGATGAATGTATAACAAATATATTACCAAGTCAAGAAGATGTTGATTCATGGGCAGCTAAATTTAGAATGATTTCGGGTAGACCTTTAGATGAATCTAATCCTATTTTAGATACTCAGTTAGAGATAGGGAGATTGAGAGCAAGAATAGCTATTATACAAAGCCCTTTATCTCCTGATGGATTAGCATATTCAATAAGAAGACATAGAGAAGATCCATGGACATTACCTTTGTTTGTTCAAAATGGAATGATTAGTCCTTTAGGTGCAGGTTTGCTTAGTTTTTTAATAGATGGTTCAAGAACAATATTAGTTGCAGGGACGAGAAGTAGTGGTAAAACATCTCTTCTTGGAAGTTTATTATTAGAGATAATCCCTAAATTTAGAATTATAACTGTTGAAGATTCATTAGAACTTCCTGTTGAGTCATTAAGAAAATTAGGTTATGATCTTGTTAGAATGAAAGTTAGAGCTGCTTTATTAAAAACAACAGCTGAAGTTTCTGCTGAAGATGGGATAAGAACAAGTTTAAGATTAGGAGATAGTTGTTTAATTGTTGGTGAAGTTAGAAGTGCAGAGGCAAAAGCACTTTATGAGGCTATGAGGGTTGGGGCATTAGCAAATGTTGTAGCAGGGACAATACATGGTGCTTCTCCTTATGGTGTTTTTGATAGGGTTGTAAATGATTTAGGTGTTCCCACAACAAGTTTCAAAGCAACAGATATTATTGTAGTATGTAATCCAATTAAAACACCTGATGGTTTACATTCATGGAGAAGAGTTGTGAGAATTTCTGAGATAAGAAAACATTGGGTTAAAGATCCTCTTCTTGAAAAAGGGTTTGTTGATTTAATGAAATATAATGTTGAAAAAGATGAATTAGAAGCTACAGAGGATTTGATAAATGGAGATAGTGAAATAATTAAAGGGATTGCTTCAAATATAAAAGGTTGGGCAGGTAATTGGGATGCTGTATATGATAATATATTATTAAGAGCTAAATTAAAAGAAGAAATAATCCATGTTGCTGAACAAGAAAAAGATCCAGATATATTAGAAGCTAAATTTAATACTTTATCAAATCATGCTTTCCATAGAATTTCAGATGAAGTTATACAAGAACATGGTTTACCTTTAAGTGAGCATGTTTTTCCTCTTTGGAAAAAATGGTTAACAGAAGAAATCAGGAAGAGGAAGATTTGAAATTAATTTGAAAAAACATAAATATTTTTAAATGAATTTAACATTTGATTTTTATGAAGAAAGGGGTTGCTATCGCATTTGTTTGTTTGAGTATATTTCTATTAATATCTATGCCTTTGGTTTCTGCAGGTTGGTTTGATGATTTTTGGGCAAAGATAACTGGACAAGCTGTTGCCCATACTTGTAATGATCAAGGAAATAATTTAATGATTAAAGAAAGATGTATAAATCCCTTATCTGAAGGGGGAATCACCTTGTGGGATAGATGTTCTGGAACAAATGTTCAACAAGCAAGTTGTGTTGCTGGAGATCTAGAAGATGTTTGTGAATATGCTATTGCTCAATCATGCCCTACAAATTATGAATGTTTTGATGGTGCTTGTGTTGAAGTGATTGCTGTTTGTGGTGATGGGATTATTGAAGTTGATGAAGAATGTGATGGAATAAATTTAGGAGAATATACTTCTGATTGTGAAACTTACCCAGGTTATACTGGGGGAACATTAAGATGTAGTACAGATTGTTTATTTGATACTCTTAAATGCCGAGGATATAATCCCCCCATAAGTATTTGTTTGGATACAGATGAAATTAATAATCTTAATATACAAGGAGAATGTATAAGTAATTCAGGTAATCTAAATGATAGATGTTTTGGAACAAATGTTCAACAAGTAGGTTGTGTTTCTGGAGAAATGGGGGAGATGTGTGCATATTTAAGCACCCAATCATGTTCTATGGGCTATGCTTGTTTAGAAGGGATTTGTGTGGAACAAGGCGGTGGTGGGGAGGGAACTGGCGTTGTTAATGCTTTTATTTCACTTGCAACATTAAAGGATGTTTATTTTATTGGAAGTCAAATAAATTTAACAGATCCTCCAGATAATAATGTTAGGGGTTTTGAACCTGGCGAAAAATTAATTTATGAAAATTCTATCACAGAACCAGAAAATAAGGGATATATTATTCAATTTGAAGATAAATCAATTTTAGAAAAAAAATTAGAGTTAGAAGAAAAAGCCCTTAAAAATGAAGATTCTTTTTTAATTAAGATTCCTGTTATAAGAAATTTGATACTTACTTCTAAAAAAGTTTCAGAGAAAATTGAAGATCATTCAGATAAATTAAGAAAAAATAAAGAAAAAATTAAAATAAAAATTTCAGATGAAATTTCGGCACATAGAAAAAAATCTTATGTTATTGAAGAAGAAAAAGAATTTGAAACTGTTTTTAATGGTATTGTTTTAGATATTCCCGAAATAGAAGCAGAAAAAATTAAAAAATTAAAGGGAGTAAAATCTGTTCATCCAAATAAAAGAGTTGAAGCAACACTTATGAATTCTGTTCCTTTAATAAATGCAACATCTGTTTGGAATGTGCAAGATGATTTTGGAAGGCCTTTAACAGGGCAAGATATAACCATTGCAATAATGGATACTGGTTTAGATTATTTTCATCCTGATTTGGGTGGTTGTTTTGGGATGGGTTGTAAAGTTATGGGGGGTTATGATTTTGTTAATAATGATGAAGACCCAATGGATGATCATGGACATGGGACACATTGTGCTGCAACAGCTGCAGGAAATGGCGTTTTAAAAGGAGTTGCACCAAATGCTAGTTTAATTGCATACAAGGTTTTAGATAGTGGTGGGTCTGGTTATTCAAGTACCATTATAAGTGCTATTGAACATTCAATAGACCCTAATCAAGATGGAAATATTTCAGATAGTTATGATATAATTAGTTTAAGTTTAGGGGGGTGGGGAAATCCAGATGATCCACTTTCTGTTTCAATAGATAATGTTGTTGATCAAGGTATTGTTGCTGTTATTGCTGCTGGAAATTCTGGTCCAAGTGAAAATACTATTGGAAGTCCAGGAACATCTAGAAAAGCAATAACTGTTGGAGCTAGTAATAATGAAAATGTGGCATATTTTAGTTCAAGAGGTCCTGTTATTTGGGAAGATCAAGAAAATATTGAGAGATTTTTGATTAAACCAGATGTAGTTGCCCCAGGAGTTAATATTTGTGCTGCCCAATATAATGGTGCATGGTCAGATAGGCAGTGTTTAGATAATAATCATGTAGCTATTTCAGGGACTTCAATGGCAACACCACATATTGCCGGAGTTGTAGCTTTAGTAAAGCAAGCCCATCCTAATTGGACTTCTGAAGAAATAAAAATGGCTTTAAGGGGAAGTACTATTGATCTTGGGTATAATATTTTTGAGCAAGGATATGGTAGAATAGATGCATTTGATGTTGTTGATTTTAATGGCATTCCTTCTATTGCAAAATTAGAAGGGGGGGGAATTATTGAAGAAGAGCAAATAGATATAATAGGTACTGCTAAAGGAGTGGATTTTGATAGATATACCCTCTATTATGGGCTTGGAGAAAATCCAGATGTATGGACAGAAATTATCACTTCTTATAGCCCTGCAGAAAATAATGTTTTGTATTCTAATTTTGATTCATCTTTATTACATGAAGGAAATAACTTTTTTCTTTTATCTGTTTGGAATACTAATGGGGAAATAATTGAAGACAGAAGTATTGCTATAATTAATAATATTATAATGCAAAGCCCACAATCTCAAGATATTTATAGGTTAGGGTCTGATTTAGAAGTAGTGGGAACAATAAAAGGAAACTTTGATAATTTTTCAGTTAAATATAGAAGTGGTGGTTATGAAGATGAAGACCCATGGTTAGATGCAGGAGTTTATCTTACTAATGGGGGACAAGGAGAAGTTATAGAAGATATTATTGCTATTTTAGATACAGGTAATAATATGTATTCAGGAATTTATTCTATTGGAATAGAAGTTGCATTTAGCGATGGAATGCAAACATTTGAATATGTAGAAAACATTTATTTTGATGAAACTTTAAAACAAGGGTGGCCCCAACATATTGATTTTGAAATCTTTGAGGAAATATCTCTAGAGACCACCGCAAAGAGTTATAGTATAATTCCTAATTCTAATATTGGAAATGAGGGCCAAAGTATGGCAAGAACAGTTAGTGGTGAAAAAGCTATTGAATCACTTTTTTCAAATTTAGAACATAGGACTTATTGGGCAGGACAATTAGAACCTGTTGTAGCTGATATTAATAATGATGGATATAAAGAAATAATAATTTACAAAGGAGGAGATCCACCACAGATAATTGTTTATGATTATGATGGAAACGTTTTATGGTCTGAAGATGTTGGAACTACAGAGGCTTCTGGAGGTAATGTCCATATACCTTTAGTAGGAGATTTAAATAATGATAGTTATTTGGAAATTATTGCTTCGAATTTTAAAAATCCATGGATGGCAGATGATTTTGATAATTCAACACTTTATGCGTTTGATTATGAGGGAAATCAACTTTGGTTTAAAGATATACCAAAGGATTATCATCCAACAATGGTTCTTGCTGATTTGGATTTAGATGGGTTTAATGAAATTATTGTTAAAGGGAATGATGCCAAAATAGATAAGATGACTATTATTAGTAATGAAGGAGAAATAATTAATGAATGGTTAATTCCAAATAAAAGGTGGGGAGCATCTATTGAGGGTTCTCCTGCAGTTGGAAATTTTGATGATGATGATGATTTAGAGATTGTTTCTGCAAGCCCTGCAGAAGGAGCAGGAGGTATATGGGGGGGAGGAGAATTTCTTGGTTGGAATAATACTGGGGTAATTTATATATATAATATGGATGGCTCTATAGTTGATGGTTGGCCGGTTTATACAGAAGGAGTTATTTTTTCATCCCCAGCAATAGGAGATATTGATAATAATGGGGAAAATGACATTGTAGTAGGATTAATGTATGCTTCTGATATTTTTCCGGATTTAAATTATGGGGGAATATATGCTTTTGATAAAAATGGAAATATTTTGCCTGGTTGGCCTGTTGAACTAGGGTGGGAATTTTGGTCTAGTCCGTCTTTAGGAGATATTGATAATGATGGCGATTTAGAAATAGTTATTAGTAAATTAGGTTTTGGAACTTATTTATTTCACCATGATGGAAGTTTAGTAAATGGATGGCCACAAAGTACAACATGGAATGATTATTATTCTTCTATAATGGGGGATATTGATAATGATGGAAGTATTGATATTCTTACTACTGCAGGAAATGGTTTTTATCCTAGTGTTTTTTATCATGGCGGTGTTTATGCATGGAATTCTTATGGATCTTTAATAACAGGTTTTCCAAAGCGTACAGAATTAGATGCTCAAGCTCCAGCTGTTATTGATGATATTGATCAAGATGGCAAACTAGAATTAATTGCAAGTTCTGATTTTGATTGGGATGGGTATAATAGTAAACATAGGGGAAGTTTATATGTTTGGGAATTAGATGGAAATTACAATGAAAATTTATTACCTTGGCCGACATTTCACCGTGATGTTGAACGTAGAGGAGCATATACATTACCTCAAGATGGTTCTTTACCCTTAATAAGACCCCAATCAAAAATTGTGAATAATATGGGACATAATTTAACAGGGAATTTGCAGATGATATTACAAAGAGATATTGGAGAAGGGATTTGGGAAAGTGAGATAATTGTTAATAAAGAGGTTACAATACCTGGAAATAGTCTTATTAAATTAGATTATGAATGGAATCCACAAAATGTTTATATATATCAAGTAGGAGATTACAAAGTTTATGCTGCTTTGTTTGATTTGGAGGGAAATATTTACCAAACACCACAGGGTCTTTTAGAAACAAGTTGGGAATTTAGGGTTGGTGGTGTAGCTGATAAAAAAGAAGATCCCTTATCTACAGATTAAAATTCTTTTCATTAGATTTAAAAAAACATTTTTCCCAAATATTTATTAACCTTCCACGCAAAAAGCTTTATAAAGGATTGTAACATAAATGTTACATATGAAACAAAATAGTTACAAGTTGGAAATAGTTGGAGAACTTATTAACAAAAAGGTTCATTTAAGAGCATTATCTAGAAAATTGGAAGTTAATCCAATGACTCTTTCTAGGAAGATAAAAGAATTAGTGAAGGAAAATGTTTTAGATTTTAAAGAAGAAGGGAAGAATAAAGTTTATTTTTTGAAAAAAACATCTGAAGCTAAAGCAAATGTTTTCATGGCTGAGCAGTATAAATTAACTCAGCTTTTGAAAAGATATCCTACATTGAGGAGTATTTTTGAAGATGTCCAAAAAAATAAGAAAATTAATTTAGCAATTCTCTTTGGTTCTTATGCTAAAGGCATTGCCAAAAAAAATAGCGATATTGATATTTATATAGAAAGTACTAATATAAAATTAAAGAAAGAAATAGAAGATTTAAATATGAAATTAAATGTCAAAATAGGAAAATATAATAAAAATAATCTTCTTATAAAAGAGATTAAAAAAAATCATGTTATAATAAAAGGGGTGGAGAAATTTTATGAAAATTTCTAACTTTTTAAGGAAAATAAAAAAACAAAAACAATTAGAAATAGTTAAACCTAGCGAAGAAATCATGCAATCTTATTTAGAAAATTCAAAAAGTTATATTTCTTCTGCAAAAATGTTATTTAAAGTTGGAAAATTAAAAGAACCTACACAATTAGTTTATTTTAGTATTTATTACTCTCTTTTAGGCCTTTTGTTTAAAATAGGAATTAAAAGTGAGAATCATTTAGCGTCTGCAATTTTGTTAAAAGAAATTTTTGATATAGATAATTCTTTTATTTTAGATTTTAGGAAAAGAAGAATAGAAACTTATTATCCTGATTTTGAGATAGAAAAAAAAGCTCTTAAAAAATTAATCCAAGACGCAGAGGAATTTAATGAAGTTTTATTTGATTTTATTTCAAAGATTACAAAAGAAAATATTAAAATTTATCAAAATAAATTAAAAGATGTTTTAACCTAAAATGCCACCTTATGAAAAACCTACTGTAGATGAAATATTAAGAAAGCATTCTGGTAAAATTGAAAAGCAAATGGCAGAAAGTGATGTTGGAGATTCTAATTATAGTAGTGAATATACAAAGTTTAGAGGGGAAATGTCTTCTAAATTATCTAGATATGAAAAATGGTGCCATAGTTTAGGTAATGTGATTAAATTAAAAGTTGCTGAAAAAGATGAAATAAAGATTAAAAGAAGTTTAGAGATAGCACATTTAGAAGTTGAGCCATGGCAATCTTTAACATTAAGTGTTATGGCTTTTGTAAGTGTATTTTTATTAGGATTGATAATATCTTTTGCAGTTGTTTTGATTAAAGGAAGTTTTAATGCTTTTCCGTTTTTATTTTTCTTTTTGATTATGATGTTGTCTTTATTTTTGTTTTATTTTGTAAATGGTATTCCTGAACGTCTTGCAAATACATGGAGATTAAAAGCATCTTCACAAATGGTTCCAGCAATACTTTATGTTGTAGTATATATGAGGCATACTCCTAATTTAGAGAAAGCAATTGCTTTTGCATCTGAACATTTACAATATCCTCTTTCACTTGATCTTAAAAAAGTATTTTATAATGTTGAAGTTGGCAAATTTTCTTCTATAAAAGATAGTTTAGATAATTATTTAGATGGTTGGAGAGATTATTCAACAGAATTTATTGAAGCGTTTCATTTAATTGAAAATAGTTTATTTGAACCTGATAATGCAAGAAGGATAGTAACATTAGAGAAATCATTACAAGTTATATTGGAAGGAGTTTATGATAAAATGTTAAAGTTTACACATAATGTTAAAAGTCCGTTGACAAATGTTTACATGCTTGGGGTTGTACTACCTACACTTGGTCTTGCTCTTTTACCTTTAGCTTCTGCAATGGTTGGAGGGATATTGCAATGGTATCATGTATTTATATTATTTAATATGGTTATTCCTTTTTTTGTATTTTATTTAACAGACAAAGTTTTATTATTAAGACCAGGGGGATATGGTGAATCTGGTTTATTAGAAAGAAATCCTCTTTATGAAAAATATAAAGCTAAAGGGCATTTTTCAAAAGCATTTGCTATATGCCTTCCCTTTTTTATATTGGGTATAATGCCCCTTCTTTTTGGTTTTACACCTTTACCAGATATGTTAGGAATATCTTCTGATTTTAGTTTTGCAGAATTAGGCATATCTTTTTTTGGAGATGAAATGTTTTTTGGTTTTCAAGAAACAGCTTCAGGAGTTGCAGGGCCTTTTGGTGTAGGTGCTTTGATTTTAGGAATGTTTTTCCCTCTTGGATTAGCATTGTTTTTTTCAATGGCATATAAAAGTAAAACAAAGGAATTGATAAAAGAAAGAACTAAAACAAAACAACTTGAAAAAGAATTTAATAATTCTTTATTTCAATTAGGTAATAGATTAGGTAATGGTGTTCCCCCTGAACTTGCTTTTGGAAGAGTAGCTGATTCATCTAAAGGTTTGATGACAGAAGATTTCTTTAGAAGAGTTAATTATAATATAAGGCAAATGGGTATGGGTGTTGAAAAAGCTGATTTTGATAAATCAAGGGGAGCTATTAATTATTATCCTTCTGATTTAATTTCTACAAGTATGAGAATAATGATAGAGTCTTCAAAGAAAGGTTTGAGAATAGCTGCTGTAAGTTTAATGAGTATATCTGAATATGTTAAAAATATTCAAAAAATAACAAATAGATTAAAAGATATGTTGGCGGAAATAGCGTCAGATATGAAAAGTAATATGACTTTCTTAGCTCCTTTATTATCTGGTATTGTTGTTGGTTTAGCTGCTATGATAACTTCTATATTAAGTAAATTAGATTTAGGGGCAGAAGCTGGTAATGAAGCTTTAATTGGGGGTCTAGGAAATATAACTCAATTATTTGAAATGGTGAATATGATTCCACCTTATTTTTTACAGATTGCAATTGGAATATATTTAATACAGATTATTTTTATATTAACAGGAACATTAGTAACAATTGATTCAGGTGAAGATAAATTAGAAAAAATACATAAGACTGGAAAGAATTTAACAAAAGGAATTTTATTATATTTTATAACAGCTTTATTAGCCATAACAGTATTATTTGTATTGTCTACAATTGTATTAAGTGGTTTGTGAGGTTTTTGAAAACATAAATATTTTTAAAGGAATTTATCTTTTGGTTTTTATGAAAAGAGGAATCAGTGTTTTGTTTATTTGTGTTAGTTTAATATTATTAATTTCGATGCCTTTTGTTTCTGCAGGTTGGTTTGGAGATTTCTGGGGAAAGATTACCGGACAAGTTGTTGCTGATACATGTAATGATCAAGGAAATAATTTAATGGTTAAAGAAAGGTGTATAAATCCCTTATCTGGAGGAGGAAATACATTATGGGATAGATGTTCTGGAGAAAATGTTCAACAAGTAGAATGTGTTGCAGGAGATGTAGAGGAGGTATGTGGTTATGTAACAGCCCAATCATGTGGTACAGGATATGAATGTTCTGATGGTGCTTGTGTTGAAATTTCTGCTGTTTGTGGTGATGGTCTTGTAAGTAGTAGTGAAGAATGTGATGATGGAAATATTGTAAATGGAGATGGTTGTTCAAGTACTTGTATAATTGAAGAATGTTCAAATACTTGTGATACTTTAGGATATGAATGTGGAACACATAATATTTGTGGATATCCTATGGATTGTGGTTCTTGCAATAATGGTTTTTCTTGTAATATAAGTGTTTGTGAGGAGAGAGCGTGTAATGATAGTGATGGGGGTTTTGATTATTATAATGAAGGAATTTGTACAGATTCGACTGGAAATTTTTCAGATATTTATTCTGGAACAGCATTAGTAGAATATTATTGTTTAAATAACGGTTGTATTGCCTCAGCTCCTTTTGTTTGTGAACAAGGCCAAGGAAATGTTTGCTTGGAAGAAGAAATTGGGGGAGAAGATTTAGGGATTTACAATGGATGCTCTGAATTAAATGGGCAGGTTCTTGATAATTTTGTGGGAGTAGGAGTAAGAATTACAAGTGAAAGAATAATATATTATTGTGATCCAATTAGTTTAGAATTTGAAATTACAAAATCTGATGAATTTTCTTGCAGTGAAAATTATGAATGTTTATCCAATGATTGTAATTCTGGAATTTGTGTAGATATTTCAGAAGAATTAGAAAATCAAGCAAGTTTTTTGAAAAAAATTTGGTGTGGTATTTTACATCCAATTGATGCTTCAAATAGAAATGATGACGGAGAAGATCAATCAAATAATCAGTGGTGGGCATGTGTTATTGGGGAGGATGGAGAATGTTCAAATACTTGTGATACTTTAGGATATGAATGTGGGACACAAAATATTTGTGGAGATTCTGTTTCTTGCGGAACATGTGGGCTTGGAGAAGATTGTATTGGGGGCTTTTGTGAATTCCCTCATCTTTGGATAAGTTCAGGTGCTGAATTAAAATCTTGTGATTTTTCTGGAAACTGCACAGATCATGGGGGCCAAGGAACTTCTGGTTGGTCAAAAGCTATTTATAATAACAAACTTTGGATTGGGGGACGTAATGGGGGATTAAGATCATGTGACCCTTCTGGAAACTGCACAGATCATGGTATAAAAGCAGGAAATATAATAAATTCAATGGCTGTTTATAATAACAAACTTTGGATGGGAGATGGTGCTGGCCGTTTAAGATCATGTGACTCTTCAGGAAATTGCGTGGGAGAAGGGAATCATGGAGAAAATATTATGTCTATGATTATTTATAATAATAAACTCTGGTTGGGTCAATCTACTTTTGGTAGTCTTGGGCATGGCCGTTTAAAATCTTGTGACCCTTCTGGAAACTGCACAGACCATGAGGATCAAGGACGCTGAATTAGGTCTATGGCTGTTTATAAAAATAAACTTAGGATAGGTCAACAAGAAGGAAGCTTACAATCTTGTGATTTTTCTGGAAACTGCATAGACTATGGAGATAAGGGAGATGATATTATTTCAATGGCGGTTTACGATGATAAACTTTGGATTGGCCAAGATAATGGTCGTTTAAAATCTTGTGACCCTTCTGGAAACTGCACAGACCATGAGGATCAAGGAAGCAGCATTAGGTCAATGGCTTTTTATAATAATAAACTCTGGTTGGGTCAAGGAGATAGTATTGGAGGGAATGATGGGGTATTACAATCTTGTGATCAATTAGGAAATTGTGTCTCTCATCAATATTATAATAAGATTATTTTTTCTATGACTGTTTTCCCTGAAGAATAAAATTATTTCTCCAAACATTTATTAATTTTATTTACAATTGTATTAAGTGGCTTGTGAGGTTTTTGAAACATAAATCTTTTTAAAGGGGTTTTTCTTAAGGTGTTTATGAAAAAAGGTGTTGCTGTTGCGTTTGTTTGTTTGAGTATATTTTTATTAATGTCTATGTCTTTTGTTTCTGCAGGTTGGTTTGATAATTTTTGGGGAAGGATTACTGGAAATCCGGTGGATACCTGTTTTGATACAGATAATGGTATTAATTATGGTCTTCAGGGAAGTTGTACTGGTCCTGGAACTCCGGGAACAGATTATTGTATTGGTGCTTCAACTTTTAGAGAATATTATTGTGGGGGTGCAAGCGCAACTTCATGTGTTGCTGCAACATTTTCTTGTGATTCAGGACAATCATGTAATAATGGTGCTTGTATAACTGCTGGATGTGGTAATAATGTTTTAGAAGCTGGAGAAGGATGTGATGATGGAAATACTGTTTCAGGAGATGGATGTAATGCAGCATGTATGACTGAATCTTTTTTAGAGTGTACAGGAAATATCCCTTCTAATTATTGCGATCAATTTTATAATTCTCCTTGGGGATGTAATGGTAATGCGCCTGCTATATGCGCAAATAGAAATTGTAATGATGATGGGCAAGGAACCACATGTAGTGACTGTGATTTAACTGTAAATTCTTGTGCTAGTTTAACAACTGTAGCAAATTGTAATGCTATTCCAACATGTATGACTAGTTATGAATATTGTGGGGATGGGATAAGAACAGCTGGTGAAGATTGTGATGATGATAATAATATAGATGGGGATGGATGTTCAATGGCTTGTGAAGTTGAAGCTGGTTATACTTGTGCAGGTATGCTTTCAGTATGTACCCCAATACCAGATATAGAATGTGGTAATAATATTTTAGAAGCTGGTGAAGATTGTGATGATGGAAATACTGTTTCAGGAGATGGATGTTCTGCAACATGTGGTTTAGAATCTGGAACATGTGCGGGAACTAGTGCTATGGGGGCTATATGTACTTTTCCATTTGTGGTTAATGATCAAACAGAATGTACAACAATAAATTCAGAATATTGTTCTTGGACAGGATCTGCATGTGCTGCAAAACCATGTTCAAATTGGAATGGGGATATCACTGGTTGTGGAAATAGTGGATGTACTTGGGATCCTGCTGCAGCTCAGACAGTATGTGGAAATGGGATTATAGAAGGAACAGAAGAATGTGATGGTGCAAATACAAATTCTCAAACATGTAGTTCACAAGGATTAGGTTCTGGAAATCTAGCATGTAATTCAGATTGTACATTTAGTGCCCATAAATGTTCAAATACTCAAAGTAGTGGTGTTTGTGGAAATGAAGTTGTAGAAGGTAGAGAAGAATGTGATGGTCCTAGTTTAAATTCTCAAACATGTAGTTCACAAGGTTTTGATTCTGGACAATTAGGTTGTAATTCCTTATGTAGGTTTGATACTTCAAATTGTGGAACAGATATTCCAAATTTATGTACTGATGAAGGAGATGAATTAACTATTAAAGAACGTTGTGTTGATTCTACAGAAACTCAATGGGATCACTGTTATGGGGAAGAGGTTGTAGAATATGAATGTAGTTCTGGAGATTCATGTGTGATATCTAATGCTGGACAAGCACGAGCATGTTCAAATGGTCAAACATGTCAGGACGGAGCATGTATAGGAGACCCCTATGTGCCCCCTACAGGAGATTGTGAAGATAATGAATGCTTTTTAGATAATTTATGTTATCCGATAGGATACAGAGTAGGAGGGGATTACTGTGAGATTACAGGACTATTTGTAAGTCAGTCAGCTCAAGGGGTTTGTAATAATCATTTTGAATGTTCAAGCAATCTTTGTGTTGATGGTGCTTGTATTGAACCAGGATTTTTCCAAAGATTAATTCAGTGGTTTAGAGGTTTGTTTAGTTAATTTTATTTTAGTTAGATTTATTAATACTCTTGCATTTTTTTTCTCATGAATAGCCTAAAGGCCATAAATAAAAAAGGGATTATTAACGATTATCTTCCATGGTTGTTGATAGCAATAGCTGTTCTTGCTATTATTGTGATATCAATAATTTCTATGAAAGAAAGTGGAATTTCATTTATAGACCAAATTAAAAACTTATTGAGAATGAGATAATGGAATTAACAATATCAAATCTTGTTAAAATGATCTTAGGATTATTTGCTGTGGTGTTTATTATATTTGGTTTTTATATGGTTTTGAAAGGTTCTATAGGTGATTTGTTTAGAGGTTTTACATCTGGAACACCTTTAGAATTAATTTTATCATTAATATGAAAAACAAAAAAGGATTTTTATTAGCAGAAGAAACATTAAAGATAATTGTATCTGTGATTGCTATAACTTTTCTTATATATTTTCTTACCTCTTTATATAATATAAACCAAGATAATAGAGATTTAGAATTAGCACAAACTTCTCTTGAACATTTAATAGAAGAGGTAAAAGCAGAATCTTCTTCTGTAGATATATATAATCCTAAAGGATGGAGTATCTTATCTTGGGTAGAAGGAAATAATCCAAGATCTTGTTCCAATTTTGATTGGGAAAAATGTATATGTATGTGTGAAAACCCGTGGATAAAAGGAGAAAATAGATTTTTAAAAAAATGTGATGATGTAGGTTATTGTTTGGAAGCTGAAAATATATCTATTTCAGATTATATTAATATAAATGAAGTTCCACTTAAATTAAATATTGTTTATGATGAAGAAGGAAAAGCAGATATAACACGAGGATAAAAATGAATTTAAATATGATGATAAAATATATAATCTGGGCTTTCTTTCTCGCTTTAGCTTTAACAGGTTTGTATTTTTTACTTAGAAATCTGGGGATAACAATATGATTAATTTAAAAGTCACAAATAAAAAAGGAGAGATAACAACACAACAAATAGTTATGTTAGTAATATTGGTAATTAGTTTTAGTGTTATATTGTTTTTAATGTTTAGATTAAATTTAGGAGAAACTACTAATGATGAAATTTGCCATAATTCTGTTTTACTTCAAAAAAGCACATTAAAAAAAGGACCTTTAGATTGTAGAACAAATTATATGTGCGTGTCTGCAGAAGAAGATTGTGAAGATTTTAATTATGATAAAAAAGTTGATGTTGGAAATAAAAATGAAGCTATGGGGGTTATAGCTGATGAGATGGCTAAATGTTGGTGGATGTTTGGAGAAGGTGAAATAAATTATGTTAATGAATGGAAGGGAACACATTGCGCTATATGTAATATTGCAAAGTTAAGTACAGATATTGGAGATATATCTTATCAAGAGTTTTATGAATTTTTAGAAAAAAATACAACAGAAATAAGGGGTCCAACTTATTTAGAATATTTGTATGGGGTTAATAGTTTAGAGAACTTATATGAAGTTGATGAAGGTTCAAAAGAAAAAATTTCAGAGGGAAATATTTTATCTGGAGAAAAATATTCAATTATAACAGGTAGAAATAAAGAAGTAGATTTTCTTGGATTATGGGATAGAGAAGATTTTGTTCTTAGATCATATATTGTTAAATCAGATGAAATAAATGAAAAAACAGAATGTAATGTTTTTGATATTACAAAAGCATAATAATTAATATGATATTAAAAAAAATTTCTAAAAAAGGAAATATATTAACAGAAAATATTATCTTTATTATTCTTAATTTGGTTTTTCTTACAATTTTAATGTTATTTTTATTTTCTAAGATAGATTCAACAGCCACTCTCGAAGAGAAATATGCTAAACAGATAGCTCTTATTATTGATTCAGGTATGCCTGAGATGGTTATTAAATTAGATATGGGTGATGCTTATGGGAAATTAGAAGAAGGTCTTATTTGGAATGAATCTGTTAAAATAAATGGAAATAAAGTGTATGTTAAATTAAGTGATCGGGGAGGATATGAATATTCTTTTTTTAATAATATTGAAGTAAATTCTTATCCAGATAACCCTGAGAAAGAAGTTTATGTTTTTATTTTAAGTGAGGTGAAAAATGAATAACCTATACCCTAAAGGGCACAAGAAGGTGATGAATAAGGCTGGTGATGGAAAAATAATATCTATGTATTGGTTTTTGATTTTATTTTTAATAGCTGCTGCTGTTGTTTATATGGCTTCTATGTATTATGGTAATCCATATGATATACGAGAATATGAAGCAAAATCATTATCAAATAAAATAGCTGATTGTATTTCTATGGGGGGATATATAGATAAAGCATTTTTGGAAAATGAGATTGATATATTGAATAAATGTGGTTTGAATTTTGAAGTTGAAGATATATCTAATTGGACAATGGATAGTGAATATTATGTTGAGGTAGAAATTAATCTTTATGGGGGAGGAAATTATAAAACTTTTGAGATGGGAAATATTAATTTGAAAGATTTTTGTTCAGACTTGGGGGGAAATTATAATCCTGTTTGTAAGGAAAGAAGTTTTTATGTTTTAGGAAAAGAAGATAATAAAAAATATCAAGTAGATATAAAATCTGCAGTAAGAAAAACTGAAAAAAATGTACAATAAAAAAGCACAGTTAGGAGAAACAATGACTTGGGTAGTTGCAACTTTGATAATTATTGTTATTTTGGCTATATCTATATCTATTACTTCTCTTAATTTTAGTTATAAAAAAATAATGGTAAATGATATATCTGATTTATATGCTGTTAAATCTGTTTCAGGATATATGTTAACAGAAGAAACATATGGGAAATTAAACACAGGTGTCTTTACAGGAGAAACAGGAAATTTTGCAATGGATCTTTTTAGTGAATTATATTTAGAGACATATTTTAACGGAATATGGTTTGGTTTTGCAGATGAAAATAAAAATGATTATTTTGGAAGAAGATTAGAACCTGCAATAGGTTTTGGAGAGGGAACTGTGGCTGTAGATTATCTTGGTGAAGAATTTAAATTAAATGAAGAAGAATTGGTGATTATATTAACAAAATGAATAACTTAAAGACCATGAATAAAAAAGCAAATATACCTATAACAATTTTAGTAATAGGTGTTGTGGCTATATGCATATTAACCATGGGTAGTTTTGCTTTCTCAAAAATTAAATTAGATAAAGATTCAGGGATAGGTTATTTTGAAGATATTCAATCAGATATTGAGAAATTTTATTTTTATATGAATATAGGAGATGATGTTTTTGTTGCTGCTGAAAAGATTGGTGCTGAAATTAATGAAGATAATAGTATATTAAAAATTGTTAAAGAAAAGAAACATATAACTATAAAATATACACATAAAATAAAAGCTTAATAACACAAAACATTTTTAAACAAAATAAACTTAAAAATAACATGATAAACAAAAGAGGTCAAGGGTTAAGTACAAATGCTATTGTATTAATTATACTTGCAGTTGTTGTTCTTGTTCTTTTGATAGTGGGTTTTACAGCCGGATGGGATCAACTTGCTCCATGGTTATCAAGTAATAATGTAGATACAATTGTTCAACAATGTGGTGTGGCTTGTTCAACAGCTAAGACATATGATTTTTGTAGTGTTAAGAGAACTGTGAAAGCAGAAGATGGAGGAGCACAGGATAAAACTTGTAATGAGTTGGTTACAGAATATTCCCAATATGGTGTAGAACCATGTCCTGCTCTTGAAAATGAAGTTGGATGCAAGGTTGCTGAAACAACTGAACCAGATGCAGGGGATGATACTGAAACAGGGGATGAACCTGAACCTGAAGCACCTTAAAATTAATTCTTTACAAATTTATTTAAATTAAGTTTTTCTTTATTTAGCATGGGATATGATGCAGGTTCTACACAAAAAAGAAATAAACGTAAAGGAAAAAGAAAAGAAAAAAAGAAACACCCCTATAAAACAGGTGGAAGAGGAAGAACACAAAAATGTACGAAATAATTTTTTTATATTGTCTTGCTTTGATTTGGATTATATTTGCAGTTGTTCAAGATATTAAATCACGTGAGATAGCTAATTGGTTAAATTATTCATTAATTATATTTGCAATTGGTTTTAGGTTTTTTTATAGTTTGTTTAATGGAGAATTTGAATTTCTATATCAGGGTTTAATTGGATTGGGAATATTTTTTGTATTAAGTAATATATTTTATTATTCAAAATTTTATGCAGGAGGAGATATGAGATTAATGGTTGCTCTTGGAGCTATTTTGCCTTTTTCATATAATTTTATTGAGAATTTAAGATATATGGGATTATTTCTTTTGATATTTTTTATTGTAGCTGTTATATATAGTTTAGGTGCAAGTGTTATATTAAGTATAAAATATAATAAAAAGTTTAAGAGAGAATTTAAGAAATTATGGGAAAAGATGGATAAGATAATAAAAATAATTATGGTTGTTGGCCTTATACTTATGATTTTAGGATTGTATCTAAATGTTTTGTTTTATTTTGGAGTATTTACTTTTTTATTACCTTTAATATTTATATTTGCTAAATCTGTTGATGAAGCATGTATGGTTAAGAAAGTTAAAGTTGGTAAATTAACTGTTGGAGATTGGTTGTATAAGGATGTTAAAGTTGGGGGAAAAGTGATTAAAGCTAAATGGGATGGATTAATGAAGAAAGATATAACATTACTTAAGAAATATAAGAAAAATGTGTGGGTTAGATATGGTGTGCCTTTTTCACCTGTTTTTTTAATTAGCTTTATTTTTATGGTATTCTATTTGGTAAAATATATTTTTCAGATTTTTTGATCTTTTTTGGTTTTGGTTTTTTAACAACTTCTTTTTTTTGTTTTTCCTCTTTGTAAAGTTGTTTTAAAAGTTTTTCAAGTTCATCTTTACTTGCTTGAGATCTTTGAGATTCTAATGTTTCATCTTTGTAAATAGGAATTACATTTAATATTTCATGTCCAAATAAATTTGAGGATTTTGTTAATATTTTTTTAGGTTTTAATTTTGATTTTAATGTTTTTTGAATATCTTTTGCAAGAGTTTGAGTTGTTTTAGGGAAATCTTCTGATGATGAAATATGTTTTTTAGGAATAATGATTGTGTGGCCTTTTGAAACAGGGTTTATTTCTAATACAGCTATATTATCTTTATTTTCTTGTATTTTATATGAAGGCATGTCCCCTTTTATAATAGAACAGAATACACATTGTTGGCCTTGTTCTCCAGAGGCTTGTCCTTGTTGAGCTTGCTGATTTTGTTTTAAGAATTCTTCAATTTCCTCAGCAGACATAGAAGCTATTTTTTCTTTTGCAGCTTGTTTTTGATCGTCTGGTAGATTTGATTCTATTTGAGAAAAAATTTGTTGTTTGATTTGTTCTACTTGTTCGTTGGAAATCATTTTTTTAGGTTTAACCTATTGCTCTTTCTCCCAATAGTGTAATGTTATTGGGATATTAATATTTAGCTATTACCCTATTGCTCGCCGCATATCAATCATTTCAACAGAGTTAACATTTTCAATTTCTTTTAATGATTTTTCTAAATCATCTAAATTTTTTTCTTCATCCCACCCAAACATAATTATCAAAGAATTTAATCCAAATGCAACAGGTTCTATTTCTGTTTTTGTTCCTTTTGCATCTGCATCATTGATTATCTTCTCTGCCTTTTCTTTTATTTCATCTAAATTAACTTCAGGTGAAATAGGCATGATCTTCATTTTAACAACTGCTAATCCCATGAGATATTTTATAGAATATGATTTATAAGGTTATTGGATTAATATATTCTATATCTTAGTTAATTTTATATATGATTTTTCCCTTTTGCATATATTGATTTAATATCAAGATAGAATTAGAAGGAGGTAAAAAATGAAAAAAAATTTAGTTTTTTTAAGTGCTTTGATTTTAGGAGTACTTATGATTTCTGTTGTATGTGCTGGTTGGTTTGATTTTACAGGGAAAGCTGTGAAAGCAGATACAGAAAATTTAGATGATCCTGGAGAAAAGGTTAGAGATGATTCCCAAATAATACTTTATGAAGGAAAATTAAAAGTAATAACACTTGAAGGTAAGGGATATAATCTTTTAGCGATTTCGGTTGAAAAAACTTCTGCTCTAATAAATGTAGATGGTGTTGTTAAAGAACTACAAGTATTAGAAACTGCAGAAATAGGAAATTTAAAAATAGATTTAATATCCACAAGAACACCTTTCTTTGGAAGAAATTATGCTGTGATTAAAGCTTCTCCTTTAAGTAGTTCTGATGGGGGTGGAGGTGCTGGAGTAATAATTTGTGACTCAAATGTAGATTGTCCTGATAGTGAAATTGGAGAATTTGTATGTAATGGGGAGGGCAGATATTGTGCTCTTACAAAAGATTATTCTTGTATAAATAAAGAATGTGTTGTTACAAGTGCAGGTGAGATTTGTAGTATGGGTGATTGTCCTGATGAAGATCAAACTTTTATTTTAGAAGAAGGAAGTGTTGCATTAATAGAGGATACCTCTGTTTCAATTGAATATATTGGTCCTACAGTAGTTAAGTTATCTATTGGAGGAGAAATTACTAATGCTTTGTTTGAAGGAGAAAGTTATGTTTCACAAGGAGGAATTCTTTGGACAGTTGAGGATATAATGTATAATTCTAAAGAGGGTGGAATTTCACAGGTTGAAATATCATATGAATTACCAATAGTAGATGATCGTGATGAAGTAACTTATCAAGGTATTTTAGATATGTTAGGAAGTTGTTCAATCCATACTTATGAAGAAATTGATTTAGATGGAAATGGTCTTACAACAGGAAATGAAGTATGCCAATCCCGTGGGAAATCATGTATTCTTGCAGAAATATATTATGATTCCTTAGCAAGTTCTAATTGGACTGTGAATCAGTATACTTTACAAGATTGGAGTTCAACTTTATCACAGTGTAACACCAACAATGATCACTCTGTTTTAAGAACTGTTTGCTGTTCTGTTCCAATTTAATTTTTTCTTTTATTCTTTTTCTTATTTTTTTCTTTAATAGTGAAGACTAAATCATAGCAATCCTTAAAAAGAAAAGAATTTTGATATGAAAATGATAATGGGTAATTATGAGAGGATTTTGAAGGTGATAAGTAAATCTTCTGGGTTGACAGAGAGTGAAATTGAGACAAAAGTTGAAGCAAAGAGATCTAAACTTGCTGGGCTTATTAGTAGAGAAGGTGCTGCTCAAGTTATTGCAGCTGAATTAGGGATTTCTTTTGATAATGAAAAAATAAAAATAGATGAATTATCTCCTGGGATGAAAAAGGTGAATATTGTTGGCAAAGTTCTTGATCTTTCACCTGTTAGAACATTTATGAGAAATGGTAAAGAAGGAAAAGTTGCAAATATGCAAATAGCAGATGACACCTCAAATATTAGAATTGTTCTATGGGATATTAATCATATAAATTTAATTGAAAAAGGAGATATTGTTGCTGATAAAGTTGTTGAAATATCAAATGGAAATATGAGGGATAATGAAGTACACCTAGGAAGTTTTTCAGATTTAAAGTTAAGTAATGAAGTTCTTGAAGATGTTAAAACAGAAAAAATTATGAAAGAAAAAAATATAGCTGATTTTAGAATTGCAGATAATGCAAGTGTGCGTGCTTTTATAGTGCAAGCTTTTGAACCAAGATATTTTGATGTATGTCCTGAATGTAAAAGAAAAGCATTGCCCGAGGGAGATGGTTACTCATGTAAAGATCATGGTAAAATTGCTCCTGAAAAAAGAGCTTTGATTAATTTAGTTTTAGATGATGGAACAGAAACAATAAGATGTGTTGTTTTTCATGAAAATATAGATAAGTTAGGAATAAATGCCATGGATGAAATTGAAAAAGTGATAGAGAAAAAGCAAGAACTTGTTGGTAAAGAGTTAATTTTTTTAGGGAATGTAAGAAACAATTCTTATTTTAATAATATTGAACTTATTGTTGAAGATGTTAAAGAAATTGATCATGATAAGATTATAGCTTCTCTTGAAAATAATTAATAAAAGATAAAAATCTTTATAAAGATAAAATCATAATCTTATTTATGGAGAAAGAGGGATTATATGTTGGGGTAGCTTTAATATTAGGATTTCTTATGCTTATGACCTTTAGTGGGGGTTTTGATGGTTCTATAAGTTTAACAGGTAGGGTTATTGATAATGAAACAGAAACATGTACAGAAGATTGGAGTTGTGATGATTGGACTGTATGTGCAGATGATTTACAATCAAGAACATGTACAGATGCAAATACATGTGGAACAGAAGATAATAAACCTGATGAATCTCAAGCTTGTGTTGTTGAAACCATAGATAATGAAACAGAAACATGTACAGAAGATTGGAGTTGTGATGATTGGACTGTATGTGCAGATGATTTACAATCAAGAACATGTACAGATGCAAATACATGTGGAACAGAAGATAATAAACCTGATGAATCTCAAGCTTGTGTTGTTGAGGAAGCATGTACAGAAGATTGGAGTTGTGATGATTGGAGTGATTGTTCTGGAAGTACTAAAACAAGATCTTGTGATGATTCAAATTCATGTGGAACAGAAGAGGATAAACCTGTTGAAAGTAGAGCTTGTACTGTTGAAGAACCAGAAGATACCACCTCAGACACAACAGATACTCCAATTATAATTGATGATTCCCCTCCTCCTTTGCAAGAGCCAGAAGTAATTGCTCCTGTACCTGAACCTGAAGTAGAAGAGAGTGAACCATATTTAGATGATGCAAATCAACTTACAGGAGGTGTTGTAGGAGATGATAATGAAACTTGTATGGGGTGTGTAATAAATGAAACATGTTATAAAGTCAATAAAAGAAAAAATGATCAATATTGTTTAAATGCAACAGTTGTAGAATGGGTTCCACAAAAAGAAATTAATGAAACATGTATTAATAATTTTGAATGTTTAAAGAATTCATGTAGAGAAAAAGAATTTGTATGTGAAGAAGAAGAATGTTCTGAAGAAGAGTTAAAACAAATAGAAGAAATGGAAGTTGAAAAAATTTGTACTGAGCCAGGTTTTGTTACAAAAATATTTAATTGGCTTAGAAAGTTTTTGAAGATGGAATAAGATCTTTCTATATTAGATTTTAAGTGGTTTTAATTAATATTATGTTTAATCCTATAAATCCTTATAAATAGGAAATGTTTGAATTTTTTATGGCTGTTAAGAAAGAAAAGCAAGAAAAAAAAGAATATACTTTAACAGATTTACCAGGTATTGGGCCTGCTGTTTCTGCTAAATTAGAATCTGCAGGTATACTTGATTTAATGACTTTAGCTGTTATGACTCCTTCTGCATTAGGTGATGCTGCAGGTGTAAGCCCTGCTGTTGCACGAAAAGCTATTCAAGCGTCTAGAGATATGTTGGATTTAGGTTTTGTAGATGGTTCAGAATATGCTAAAAGAAGGGAAAATGTTCATTATATAACAACAGGAAGTGAGAATTTTAATGAACTTCTGGGGGGAAGAGGAATAGAAAGTAGAGCTATAACAGAAGCTTTTGGAGCATATGGTTCAGGTAAAACACAAGTAGCATTAACATTAGCTGTTAATACACAATTACCTATTGAAAATGGGGGTGCAAATGGAAAATGTGTTTTTATAGATACAGAGGGAACATTTAGACCTGCAAGAATAAAACAAATAGCAGAGCAGTTAGGAGCTAATCCTGAAAAAGTTCTGAAAAATATATTTGTAGCAAGAGCTTTTAACTCTGATCATCAGATGTTATTATTAGAAAAAGTTAATGAAATGATTAAAGCAGGTGAACCTATAAAATTACTTGTTGTTGATTCATTGACAGCACATTTTAGAGCTGAATTTTCAGGGAGAGGGCAATTAGCAGATAGACAACAGAAATTAAATAGATATATGCATGATTTAATGAAAATGGCTGAGACAAATAATTTAGCTGTTTATGTAACAAATCAGGTTATGGCTAATCCTGCTCAAATGTTTGGAGATCCTACAACAGCTATAGGGGGACATATTGTAGGTCATGCTTCAACATATAGATTATATTTAAGGAGAGGAAAACAAGGTTCAAGAGTTGCTAAGTTAATTGATAGTCCTAATTTGCCAGATAATGAAGCTATATATTTTGTAACAGATGCAGGTGTTGTTGATAAAGCTTGAAATAGGTGATTTCTAATAAGATGATAATAAGAAAGGTTAATGAAGAAGATATATCTGAAATAAAGAGAATTATAGATTCTCTTCAAGTTACAAGAAATCAAAGAAATTGGAAGCAAAAAACATCTGGTTTTTTTGAATATACTAAAACAGAACAAGAATTGATTGAAGCTATTAATCCTTATTTTATATTGGCTGAAAATTTAAATGGAATAAGGGGATTTAATTTAGCATATGATTCTGATTTTTTTAAGAAGAAATTTAGAGAAACTAAATATAAAGAATGGAAATATATTTTAAATAATGTTAAAGGTAATTTTGTGTATTATGATTTATTGGGTGTTCTAAATCCAAGCACATTAAATTCTGGAAGAATTGCAAAATCTTTAATGGAAAATATAATTCAAGAAACAAAAATAAATGGAATTGAAAAAATAGCTGCTTTTATTTGCCATGAACCACTTTTAAATATTAGATCAAAGGGTTTTTGTGAAAAGTATGGTTTCAAAAAATTAGGAAAAGTTAATATAGAAAATGAGGTAGTTCTTGGATATTATGAATTAAAATTATAATAACCCAACCTGATTAAATTAATTCTTTTTTAT
This sequence comes from Candidatus Woesearchaeota archaeon, assembly GCA_964591395.1. Taxonomy (GTDB): domain Archaea; phylum Nanobdellota; class Nanobdellia; order Pacearchaeales; family GW2011-AR1; genus CAZQAV01. The sequence goes on from CAZQAV010000001.1 coordinate 27,252, forward strand.
CAAACCATAAATCAATTTCTCTTTTAGCACTTTCAACAGAATCAGAAGCATGGATCACATTTTCAAAACAATCTGTTTTACTGTGATGTCTTCCATATTTTCCTCTTATTGATTGGAATTCAGCTTCTTCAGGATGTGTTTTACCTGCAGTATCTCTTACCTTTTGAATTGCATTTTCACCTTCATATACAATAGCAATTACATTTTCATTATCATGCAATTCTCCTGTTATATGCCCAACAAGTTTTGGAAAAAAAGGTTTATCTTTATGTTCTTCATAATGTTGTTCTGCTAATTCTCTTTGAACATTAACAAGTTTTAAACCAATCATTTTTAGATTTATATTATATAGTTCAGAAATAATATTCCCTGCTAAACGTTTTACCATTGCATCTGGCTTGATTAATACCAATGTTCTTTCCATTACTTATCTTAGGATGTTTTTAGTTTATAAATTTGTCTGTGAAGGGGTACTAAATTTTTAAAAAGAGAATTTGATATTATTTAAGATGAAAGTTATAGCTGATCTTCATATACATTCTAAATATGCACGTGCAACATCTAAAAATTTAAGTTTTGAGAATCTTGAGAAATATGCACGTATAAAAGGATTGGGTTTATTGGGCACAGGAGATTTTCAACATCTTGAGCATAGAAAAGAAATTGATGCAAAATTGAAAGAAGATGATAAAGGAATATTATGGACAGATACTGGTTTTCCTTTTATATGGCAGACAGAAATAAGTTTTATGTATACACAGGGAGAAAAAGGAAGAGCTGTTCATCTTGTTATTTTTGCACCAAATGGAAAAGTTGCAACAAAGATAACAGAATATTTGTCAAGTAAAGGAAGAATTGATTATGATGGTAGACCTATTTTTGGAATTTCTTGTAAAGATTTTGTGAAAGATATGAAAGCCATCGACGATAAAATTGAAATTATTCCTGCCCATTGTATGACTTCATGGTTTGGTG
>CAZQAV010000002.1:0-23339 GCA_964591395.1 Candidatus Woesearchaeota archaeon
TTTTAAATCTCTTACAGATTTAGAATTGTCTTTCAAAGTAAATATCCCCCCACATTCATTACAAGTAAAATTTCTAAGAAGAGCATTTTCTTCATTAAATTCTATATTACATCTTTTACATTCATAAAATTGTTTTGTTTCCCTACTTTTTAATTGGTGTTTTAATTCATTTATTCTTTTAACTAAAATTTCTTTTAAAAATTCAAGAGTCTTTAATATTTCCAATTTCCAAAAATAAGTATACCATCCTTTTCTTTTATCTTTTTTCCTTATTGATGAAACTAATCCGTGGTCTGCTATTTTATAAAGAATATTTCTCGTTTGATTTATTGTTAAATCTAATTTCTTTGCTATATTAAATTCATTAACATGTTTATTACTAGTAATTAATTCTGTTATATCTTCTGCCTGTTTTCCCACTACAAGGATCACTACATCTTTAAGAAATTTCTTTAACATTTTTATATAAAACCCCCTTCGTAATATATATCTTTCGGTTACTTATATTTAAAAAATAAAAGTTTTTAAACTTATATTCTCTCATATATATATTAAAATATCTATATTGGCTTGATAAAGTCATGAGGTGAAAATGGGACTATTTAAGAAAAAACAAAAAGAGATTGCTCCAAATCAACCACCAAAACTAGCAGAATTGCCAAAATTACCAGATTTGCCAAAAATGTCTGGTGTTGGCCCAGCAAAACTTCCAAAAATCCCTCAACAAAAACAAATTCCAAAAAATCCAAATAATTTGCCAAGTTTTCCAAATAATTCTTTAGGAACAAAATTTTCACAAAGTACAATCAAACATGCTGTAACTGGGCAAAAAGAGGGAAGAGAAGATGATTTTAATCATTATGAAGATGATGATGATCAAATGATTCCAAAACCAATAACAACTCCAAAAAGTAGGGAATATGATTCTCCCCCAATCCATTCAAAAAAAGAACCTGTTTTCATAAGATTGGATAAATTTGAACAAACAATGAAAGTATTTGAAGGTGCTAAAAAACAAATAGTTGAAATAGAAACTATGTTAAGAAATATAAAAAAGAAAAAAGAAGATGAAGAAAAAGAATTGGCAAACTGGGAAAAGTCTATACAATTAATTAAATCACAAATTGAAAAAATAGATAACGAAGTTTTTTCTAAGGTATAATGGATGAAGATATCTTGCATGTAAAATTTGAATATGATGAGTTGGTAAGATCTAAAAAAGATTTATTAACTACCCAAATAGATTTATTGAAAATAGCAAAAGCTATGCATTCTTTTAAAGAATCTCGAACAGAAGAAATGGAAACAAAATTATTTCTTCAAAAAAAGATAAAAGAATTAAATTCAAGTTTTAAAAAAATAAAAACACTTTCTCCGGCATTAAAAATTCCAAGCATACTCCAAGATAAAGAACAACCAAAAATACAAACTAAGGTCCCATTAAAAACAACTTCTCATGTATCTTCAATAGAATCAGAGCTTCTTGAAATACAGAATAGATTAAAAGATTTAGGGTAATCAAACAATTTTTAAAATCTCATTTCTTACTTCAGTTTATGGATAGAAAACAATTAATCAAAAAATATATTGAATTTTTCAAATCAAAACAACATAAAGAAGTAGCTAATGCACCTCTTATACCTGAAAATGATCCAACAATTCTCTTCACAACAGCAGGAATGCATCCTTTAGTTCCTTATCTTTTAGGGCAAAAACACCCCTTAGGAAAAAGATTAGTAAGCGTTCAAAAATGTATTAGAACAACAGATATAGATGAAGTTGGAGACAAAACACACCATACCTTTTTTGAAATGTTAGGTAATTGGAGTTTAGGAGATTATTGGAAAAAAGAAGCTATTAACTACAGCTATGAACTTTTAACAAAAGAATTTAAAATTGATTCAAAAAAATTAGTTGTTTCTTGTTTTAAAGGGAACAAAAACGCTAAAAAAGATGATGAATCTGCAGAAATTTGGAAATCCTTAGGGATATCTAAAATAGAATTTTTAGGGAAAAAAGATAATTGGTGGGGACCTGCAGGAGAAACAGGGCCATGTGGGCCGGATTCAGAAATGTTTTATATTGGTAATAATAAAGAAAAAATTGAAATCTGGAATGATGTCTTCATGCAATATAATAAAACAAAAAAAGGGAATTATGAACCATTAAAACAAAAAAATGTAGATACTGGAATGGGTGTTGAAAGAACAGTTGCATTATTAAATGGTTATCAGGATAATTATTTAACAAATATTTGGACACCAATAATTGAAAAAATTGAAAAATTATCTAAGAAAAAATATCCAGACAATAAAAAAGAAATGCGCATCATCGCAGACCACATTAAAGCTTCTGTTATGATCTTAGGGGAAAATATTATTCCTGGAAACAGTGAACAAGGATATATTTTAAGAAGATTAATTCGAAGAGCTGTTAGATATGGTCAGAATTTAAAATTAAAAGACTTTACTTCAAAAGTTGCAGAACCTGTATTTGATATCTATGATGATTATAAACATATTCAAAAAAATAAAAAGAAAATATTAGGAGAACTTGATAAAGAAGAAAAGAAATTCAAAATTACTTTGGAAAAAGGTTTAAACAAATTTAAAAAATTCACAAAAGATAAAAAACAATTGTCTGGGGAACATGCTTTCTTACTTTACCAAAGTTTTGGATTTCCTATTGAAATGGTAAAAGAAGAATGTAAAAAAAGTAAAATAAAATTCAATGAAAAAGATTTTGAAAAATACCAATCTAAACATCAAGAACTTTCAAGAACAGCTTCAAAAGGTAAATTTAAATCAGGTTTAGCAGATCATTCTGAAAAAACAACCCAACTTCATACTTCAGCACATCTTTTGCTTGCAGCCCTAAGAAAAGTGTTAAACAGCGAAAATATAAATCAAAAAGGAAGCAATATCAATCCAGAGAGATTAAGATTAGATTTTTCATTCCCAAGAAAAGTTGAAAGAGAAGAAATTGATAAAATAGAAAATGAGGTAAATTCACAAATTAAAAAAGCTATAAAGGTCACACATGAGGAAATGTCTCCTGAAAAAGCTAAAAAATCAGGTGCACTTGGAGCATTTGGACATAAATATGGAAAAATTGTATCTGTTTATACAATTGGAAATTTTTCAAAAGAAATTTGCACAGGCCCACATGTAAAAAATACAAAAGATATTGGTAAATTCAAGATAAAAAAGGAAAAATCAGTTGGCTCAGGTGTAAGAAGAATTAAAGCTATTGTTGAGTAATTATTTTATATTATACTCTTCCACTAAACCATATTTTTTATTTAATCTATTTAATCTCCACTTCTTAAAAAATACAAACTTTCCATTTCTAATTTTTTCAAGTAATTTAGCATCTTTATATTCTCTTATTCCTTTATCCAAATCATCTCCCCCATATAATTCAATTAACATAGGAGAAGATTCTAATTTAATTCCATCAACATATTCAATAGAATCATCTGTTACAATAGAGGGTCCTGTTGTTTCAATAAAACAATATCCTGTATCTTCAACACCATATATGTCTGGACATTTCAAAGCAACAACTTCATGATCTTCATCAAGATATCTAAACATACCAACACCATAATCTAATTCTTTCAAAATAAAAACAAGCAATTCAGATTTCTCACCACATATTCCTTTTTCGTCATATAAAACTTCATAAGGCCATCTTGAATATTCTGTTTCTTGTTTTGAATTTAATGATGTTATTTTATCTGATTTACCATATTCAATATTTTGAATAATATTTACAGCTATTCTCATTTGATCTATTTTATCTTTATCTATTTTCTTAATCTTATCAATAAGAGGAAGTAAATATTCTTTTTGAATTTCTTCATCTATATGTTTTAATTTAAAATCAGCTAATGAAGGTTCTTCTCCTTCCATATAAGTTATAGATTCAGGTAAACTAGCCAAATAATTTGCAACGCCCCCATAAACAATAAAATCAATTTCCCCTTCTTCACCATTTAAAATATAATCTAAAGTTATTTCTTTAGGATTTGTTTCATAATCAATAGCACTTGCAATAGGAAGAATCAATAACACCAATAAAATTATCACTTCTTTTTTCATTTTTAAATTTCCTCCAAAACTTCTGGAATTTCAGGACATTCTTTAATTCCAAAATGACCTTTATTATCATAAACTTTGAATTTGGCATCTAAACCTTTTGTATTTTCTTCTCCAGCTTCAAAAGGAACCCATTTATCATCTTTAGAATGAAGCACAACAAAATTTTCACAATGAGATTTAATTTTATCAAAATTATATGGGCCTAATTCATAAAAACCATGAGTATCTTTTTTTTGATTTTTTTCACTTACTGTAGGATTATTAGCTGCAACCAAAATAACTTTTTTTATTTTTTTACTCTCAGGTAATTTTTCCAACCATCTTAAAACAGCAACCCCCCCTCTTGAATGTCCAATTAAAATTGTTTCTTCATTTGGTTTTGTTTTATCAAGTTCTTCCAACCATTTATCAAGTATTGGATCTTCTGGTTCAGGTAATTCCGGGGCAATAAAATTAATTCCTTTTCTCTCAATTTCTTTCTTTAACCAAAAATACCATTTTTCACTTGGATTAGTATTTTTGCCATGCATTAAAACAACTTTCATTCTAAATATATTCCTGGTTTTCCTGGTTTAGCTTTCTTTGATTTATTTTCAGGATCATATTTTTCTTTATCATTAACAGCAAAGACACTTATTCCTTCTATGTCTTGATACATATTAAATTCATTAGGCATAACATAAACATATACTTTAGCTTTTTCTTTATTCAATATTCTTTTTATATTATTAATATCTGCTTTCAATTTCTCAACAGCTTCATCTTCCTTCTCAAACTTCTCATCTATCTTCTTTTTATCAATTTTAGGCCATTTATCTTTACTGATAAAACCTTTCTTTCCCATATTTGCCCAAATTTCTTCAGATATATGTGGGCAAAAAACAGCCAACATTTTTATAAAACTTTCAGCATCTTTTTTAGAAATTTCAGATTTCTCAATTTCATCAAATAATTGTCTTAATTTTATCACAGCTAAATTATATTTCATTTCTTCTATATCTTCTGTAATCAATTGTATTGATTTATTGAGTTTACTTTCAAGTTTTTTATTTGATTTTCCAAATTTAATTTTATCAAAGTATTTCCAAACTTTATTTAAAAATTTAAATGAGCCATTAACACCTTTATCGCTCCAATTAAAATCACTTTCAGGACTTGCAACACTTACTGAAAATATTCTCATAGCATCTGCACCATATTTTCTAATAACAATCAAAGGATCAATAACATTTCCTATAGATTTAGACATTTTATTCCCATCTTCCCCATGAACTAATCCCTGAACAAATAATTTAGAAGCAGGCTCATCTGTTTTCAACAAACCAATATCTCTTAAGAATTTATGATAAAATCTAATATAAATATCATGCATACAAGCATGTTCTTTTCCGCCAATATACATATCAATGGGGCACCAATAATTTGCTTTTTTAGAATCAAATATTTCTTTGAAATTTTTTGGATTTGTAAATCTTAAATGATACCATGATGAATTAACAAAAGTGTCCATTGTATCTGTTTCACGTTTAGCTTTCCCACCACATTTAGGACATTTAACATTTATCCATTTATCAGCTGTTTCAAGAGGATTGCCTTTTCCAAATTTAACCTTTTCAGGTAGTTTAATAGGTAAATCTTTTTCAGGGACAGGAATAACCCCACATTGATCACAATTTATAATTGGTATAGGGGTTCCCCAATATCTTTGTCTGGAAATTAACCAATCTCTTAATCTAAAATTAATTGTTTTCTTACCTAATTTACTTTTTTTTAAAAATTTTGAAATTTCTTCCATAGCTTTTTTATTCTCCCTCCCATTAAACCGTCCAGAATTGATTAATTTTCCTTCACCAATGTATGCTTTATCCCTTACAGAATCTCCTTCTATAACTTGTTTTATTTCAAGGCTATATTTTTGGGCAAATTCAAAATCTCTTTGATCGTGTGCAGGAACAGCCATAACCATACCACTTCCATAATCAGCTACAACAAAATTACCAGCGTAAATAGGAATCTTTTTTCCAGTCATGGGATTAATAGCATAACTTCCTGTAAAAACACCTTCTTTATCTAATTTATCTATTTCTTCTTGACTTACAGAACTTAATCTATTAACAAATTCCTGAACCTCTTTTTCTTTATCTGCACTTGTCAATTCATAAAGTCTAGTATGTTGAGCACTTACAACCATAAATGTAACCCCATATATTGTATCTGGCCTTGTTGTGAATATAGGCCATTTTATTCTTTTAGATTTGGGATCTTCTTCAGTATAAGCAGGAGTTTCTATTTCAAAATTAATTTCGGTTCCGAAACTTTTTCCAATCCAATTTTTTTGAAGTTTTTTAATTAGGCTAGGCCATTTTTCAATCTTTTTCATATTTGCAAGTTCTTCTGCATATTTTGTTATTTTCAAATACCATTGATTCAGATGTTTAACATTTAATTTTGTTTTACATCTTTCACATATCCCCCCTTGCGCTTGTTCATTTGCTAAAACAGTTTTACAGGAATCACACCAATTAACAGAACCTTCTTTTTTGTAAGCTAATCCTTTTTCAAACATCTTCAAAAAAATCCATTGATCCCATTTATAATAATCTGAATCATGTGTCCAAAATACTCTTGACCAATCATAACTTAAACCAAGTGCTTTTTGTTGTTTCATAAAATTCTTTATAGAAGAACCCGTATATTTTTTAGGACTTATTTTATTTTTAATAGCCGCATTTTCAGCAGGAAGACCTAAACTATCATACCCCATTGGGTGAAGGACATTAAAACCCTGCATAGATTTAAACCTAGAATAAATGTCTCCAATAGTATAAACAAAAGAATGCCCAACATGCAAACCACTACCTGAAGGATAAGGAAATTGTTCTAACACATAACATTTTTTCTTTTTAGAGTTCTCTTTAACTTCAAAAACTTTTTTTTCTTCCCATTTTTTCTGCCATTTTTTTTCTATTTTTGAAAAATTATATTCCATGTTAAAACAACAGCTCAGGAACTTTTAAATATTATCTTTAATGTAAATATATATGGTAAAAATAAAAGCATACCTTATAGGACAAATAATATCAAGTAATTCTAGCGAAGCTTATTCATTACAAAAGAAAAACTATTTTGGAGAATCAGTGGGGGAAAAAATCCAATATTCATTATCCGAAGCCCTTTACCTAGTTGACAAAGGTAAAATGGAAATATATTCAAGAAATAAAAAAATTCCCAAAAAAGAATTAATGGGTAAATTTAGAAGAATTGATAAAAAAATTCAAATAAAATATCCTGTATTCAAAAATTTAAGAAAAAAAGGATATGTATTAAAAACAGCTTTAAAATTTGGAGCAGATTTCAGAGTATATGATAAAGCCACAAAACCAGGTAAAAAACATGCTAAATGGATTTTGTTTGCAGATCATGAATCAAAAAAACTTGCCCTTCATGAATTTGCAGCTAAAAACAGGGTAGCTCATTCAACACGAAAAAACCTTCTTCTAGCTATTGTTGATGAAGAAAACAAAGTAACATATTATGAAGTTAGTTGGGTTAGAACATAAATATTTATAATCTTCTCGGTACTTTTCTTACCATGAAATTAAATATCTTACTATCAAATTCTTATAAAGGGAAGTTGACGGTCAAGAAACCGTAGGTGTCTTACCATGCCCACCCAAGATACAACACATATCAAAAATGAAATAATCTCTATAATAAATAGAAAAGGGCCTAGTTTGCCTGCCCACATAGCCTCTGAGACTGATTTAAGTATGTTATTTGCATCTGCTTTTTTATCAGAACTTCTTTCAGAAAAAAGATTAAAATTAAGTAATATGCGGGTTGGAAATTCTCCACTTTATTATATAGAAGGACAAGAACCAAGACTTGAAAGTTTTGCACACCATTTGAAAAGTAAAGAAAAAGAAGCTTTTCAATTATTAAAAGAACATTCAGTATTATCAGATAGAGACCAATTACCTGCTATAAGGGTTGCTTTAAGAGCTATAAAAGATTTTGCTATACCTTTTAAAAAACAAGATCAAATATTTTGGAGATATTTTACAATACCTGAATCTAAAATAAAAATAAACTTCAAAGAAGAATTGAAAAAAGAGGTTCCAAAACAAGAAATTAAAGGAAGAGCAAAAGAAAAACCCCTAAATATATTTGATAAAGGAGAATCAAAAGAAAAGAAAAAAGTCAAGAAAAAACCCTCAAAAAGAAAAACAACAGCTACTCAAAAGAAAAATGAAAGATTTTTCAATAAAATAAAAGAATTCTTAAATTCAAATTCAATTGAAATTTTGGATATTGAAAGTTTTAACAAAAGCGATTTAGTTCTTAGAGTAAAAGATAAAGATCAAGAAAAATTATTAATTGCATACAACAAAAAAAGAATAACAGATACAGATATCCTTAAATCATACAAAAAAGCAGAAGAATCAAATATCCCTTATATTATCCTTAGTCTTGGAGAACCTCTTAAAAAATTAACAAATATGATAAAAGCCATAAAAAACCTATCTTATGTCAAAAAAGTAGAATAAAAAGCTTTAAAAATTAACAAAACCCAATTCTAACATGGGAAAGATAAAATCAAAATTAATAAAAAGATCTTCAGAAACATTCTTAAAAAAAGGAGTAAAATTTGAGGATAATTTTGAAAAAAACAAAAAAATACTTGGAAGTGAAATGCCAAGTAAAAAAATTAGAAATCAAATGGCAGGATTCTTAGCTAGAATTAAAACACAAGAAAAAAAGACAAAATAATTATTTAATTTTTAATTTCCTCTTAATAACAGATATATCTTTCCTCATCTGTTTTATCATCTTTGTTTGTTCTCTTAGAAAATATGTCCTTATTCCAAAAAATACAAGATACAAAACAAATAATCCCCCTAATGCTTTTACTAATATTAATAAAAAATCTAATCTAGATACAATTTCTGTAGGTAATGCTTCCAACACCTGATTTATATCATTACCATCAACAACCATGAAAAACATAAGAAAAAAAGCTTTTTAAATCATCTCTCTTTCATATTCTTGTCTCTGTAGCTCAGGGTTTAGAGCGCCGCTCTCATGAGGCGGAGGTCGGGAGTTAAAATCTCCTCAGAGACATTTTTTAATTTTTTCTATAAAGAAAGCTTTTTTCCATCACCTTTTTTCCTAGGCATTATATGAAAATGTATATGTTTTACATCTTGTTCAGCAACTTCAAAATTATTATTTAAAACATGAAATCCTTCTGCACCATATTTTTTCATTAATATTAGCGCTGTTTCCTTTATGCAATTTAATAATTCTGGACCTAAACTAGAAGGTAAATCTAAAGATGTTTCAAAATGTTTTTTAGAAATAACTAAACTATGTCCTTCAACCAAAGGATTTATATCTAAAATGGAAAAAAAATTATCATTTTCATATATCTTCTTAGAAGGAATCTCTTCTTTTACAATCTTACAAAAAACACAATCATCCATTAGAAACAATGGTCAAACATATTTAAAAATATATTGGACAATAATACAATCTTACATTAAATAAAATAAATGAAATTTACCTTCTCTTTTTCTTTCTAACAACTTTTTTCTTTTTTCTTTTTGCTGGTTTTCTTTTCTTAACTGCCTTCTTCTTTTTAACAGGTTTTCTTTTTGCTTTTCTCTTAACAGCTTTTTTCTTCTTAGCTGGTTTTTTCTTTTTCTTAGCAGCCATTGCTTTCTTCTTCCTCTTTTCTAATGCAGCTATTTGTTTCTTAAGAGATCTTATCTTTATAGCAAGTTGTTTTGGTGTTTTAGCTTTAGCCATTTAGTCACCCCAATTTTTAGTTGTCTATATTACGAATAGATTATTTATAAAGTTTTTCTAAAAATTTGGTTAAATTAATTTTCCTGCATCACTAAATTTAATTTTCTCGTCGATTAAATTTCTTAAAGTATTTTTTAAATCAGAAATTTTAACTCTTATTTGTTGAGCAGTATCTCGATTTCTAATTGTTACATCTTTTTTATTTAAACTTTCATCATCTATAGTTATACAAAAAGGAGTTCCTATTTCGTCATTACGCGCATATCTTCTTCCAATACTTCCAGATTTATCATATATTATATTCCATTCTTCTTTTAATTCTCCAAAAATCTTCCTAGCAAATTTTTCAAATTCTGGTTTTTTAACAATGGGAAAAACAGCTGCTTTTATTGGAGAAAGCTTTGGATTCAATTTTAAAACAACATTCTCATTTGCATTTTCATGATAAGCACTAAAAAGAAAAACTAATAATGCCCTCTCAACACCTAAACTTGGTTCGCAAACAACATGTGGGAGAATTTTCTTTTTTTCTTCTTCATCAAATATTTTTAAATCTTTTTTTGAAAACTTCTCATGCTGGCTTAAATCATAATCACTTCTATCTGCAATACCCTGCAACTCTTTCCATCCAAAAGGAAATTTATACTCTAAATCCCATGTATCTGAAGAATAATGAGATAATTCTTCTTTTTCATGTTGCCTTATCCTAAAATTATTTGAATTGGCCCCTAAATCAAAAAACCATTGAAGTTCTATTGCAAGCCAATAAGCATGCCAATCTTTTTTTAATATTTTTTTCTCAAGGGCTTCTTTTATTTTCATTTTTTCCATTTCTTTATTTTTCTTTTGATGTTCTTCTGAATAAACTAAAACACTTATATTAGGAATTTTATAAGGGCATTTTTGATTAGGTTTTGTGAAATATTCTATTTCCATTTGTTCAAATTCTCTACATCTAAATAAAAAATCACGTGGAGCTATTTCATTTCTAAAAGCCTTACCTACTTGAGCAATCCCAAAAGGTAATTTCATACGTGCATTTTCTTGAACATATTTAAAATTTGTAAATATCAATTGGGCTGTTTCAGGACGAAGATATCCTTTACCAGATTCCCCAACATTTGTTTCAAACATTAATTTAAATTCTTTTGCAGTTTTCTCTTCAAAATCTCCACCACAATTAGGACATTTAACTTTTCCTAATTCATTTTTATCCACCTTGCCCGGCTTTTTACATTTTTTACATACAACAAATATATCACTAAAACTATCTACATGTCCTGAAGCTTCCCAAACTTTTGGGTTTGTTATTATGCTTCCATCAATTCCCACCATATCTTCTCTTTGCCTTACATGAAATTTCCACCAATTTTTTTTAATATTATTTTTTAATTCAGAACCAAGATGCCCAAAGTCCCAAAAACCTGCAGCTCCCCCATAAATATCTGCAGAAGGATAGATTAAACCTTTTCTCTTGCAAAAAGTACTAAGATCTTCAATTGAAATATTTTTGTGAATCAATTTAACTTTCTTACCTTTCTTTTTCTCAACTTTTTTATCTTTCTTCTCCCCCATTATGATTTCTTTAGCTTTTATTTCAGCTTCTTTTTTAGATTTGCCTAGATAAGCTAGAGTTTTTGTTTTAACTTTACCTTCAACTCTTTTATTTTCATTTAAATAATAATACTCATTTCCATGAATTATTTTCTTAACAATAAATGCCATCAATTACCCACTACAATTATATATTTAAACCTTTTGATACCCACTACAATCAATATAACACTGCAACATATATATTGTAATATATACTTTACAAAATATAGATTCTAACTTAATCCAGATATGTCATTTATTTTATATTTCCCTTCTTTCAATGCTCTAGAAAGATTATGATATTCTGGATCTGAACCATTATCACTAGCTAATATTAAATCTAAAACAATTTTTCCAGTTGTTTCAGCCACATCATTTGATTTGTATCTATAATTAGATTCTAATTGGGGGGCACAGTTTTCAGGAAGATTACATATAATTTCATATTTCCATTTTCTACCATTTGGCTTTTGAAATGCAAAAATTTCAACATGGTCTCTATTGTTTTGAATTCTCTCTACTGTTTGTACATTAATCATTTTTTAATTAAATAAAATTCATTTATAAGAATTATCGTAATCTAAAATAACTTTAATAAAATGTCAAGCGGAGGGTGGGATTCGAACCCACGAAAAGCCGGGTTGCAGCCGACCGCAGTAACCACTGTGCCACCTCCGCAATGCCCCGGACAGGATTCGAACCTGCGACCTACTGCTTAGAAGGCAGTCGCTCTATCCAAGCTGAGCTACCAGGGCTTATATTAAAACAAGAAATAATTCTATTTAAAATCTTTCTATTCTTAAATTTTAATAACATCTAAATCCTTTGCTAAATAAGAATTCTTAAACACTTTTTTAGCTTCATCCAATATTTCTTTTGGATCTTTATCATATCTTTGACTTAAATGAGTTAATATCAATTTTTTAGATTTTGATTTTTTAGCAATTTTCCCTGCTTGTCTAGCTGTTAAATGCTTTCTTTGTTTTGCTTTATCAGAAAGACCTGAATCAAAATTAGATTCACATATTAACAAATCAGAATTTTTTGCTATAGGAACGGTATTTTTATTTTCAACAGTATCCAATATAAAAGTTATTTTTTTATCTTCTTCTTTAAATGTTAAATTTTTAGCTAAATATTTTTTCCCTTTATATCTCACATTTTTACCTTGTTTTAATTTATTCATATGCGGCCCATTAGATAATTTAGACTTCTTTAATTTTTCTTTATTTATTCTTATCATTCCTTTTTTAACAAAACTATATGCATTACAATAAACTCCGTGTTTCATTTTTTTAGATTCAAGATAAAATTCTTTTTCACGTAAAAATATATTGTTAACTTCTTTAATTTCAATTTTAAAATCTTTTCTAATTCCAAATAAATTTAACAGTGCACGCATACGGGTTTTTGTTCCTTTTGGCCCGTAAATACAAAGTGTTTTATTATATCCACTTAAAGCTAAAGTTTCTAATAAACCAGGTATTCCTAATACATGATCTCCATGCCAATGGGTTATTAGTATTCTAGTTATTTTACAAGGATTTAATTTTGCTTTCCTAAATTGTCTTTGTGTTCCTTCTCCACAATCCACTAATATATTCTCTCCCTTATATGTTAAAAGCACAGCTGTATGATTCCTTTTCAAACTTGGTATTTGATCTGCTGTTCCTAAAAACGTTAATTTAATTTCTTCTGTCATAAAAACAAAAGTTAAAAATCATTTATATAGCTTATGAAAAGCCAAGCTAATATTAATTTATTGAGCCATACGAAAAACAAATGGTAACGTTTATTCTTTTTTCAAAGCAGTTGATGCTGGAGAAATAAAGATAATTGTATCTCCCCTAAGAAAAGTCAATCCCAACTTTCTCTTAACTTCATTGTTTTGCATTTCTTTGATGTTATCCAAGACCAAATTTATATGGATATCAAAGGCCAATAAGGTTCCGACAACTTGTTTGTCGCCTTTCAAATGAACTAAGACTTCTTTTCCCTTTGAGATATTCAAAAGGTCCAAAGGTCTTTCAATTCCATTAACCATAAAAACCATTATCCCGAGGAGTTTATAAAGATTTCGTAATAAAAATCAACAAACAAAAGATATATAAATAAAAAATCAACTCATCATAATATGAAACAAGGAAGAAAAATATCTGGTGGAAAATATACCAAAAGAAGAAAGAAGAAATCATATGAAATAGCTGGGCAGAAAAGAGTTGTAAAATTAGGCGATGAAAAAAGAAAATCAAAAAGAATTATGGGCGGAAACAAAAAAACACATCTACTTAATTCAAAACAAATCAATGTTAAAATAAAAGATAAAACAAAAAAAGTTGGAATAAAAAATGTTTTAGAAACACCTTCAAATAGATTCTTAGCTAGACAAAATATTTTAACAAAAGGAACAATTGTTGAAACAGAATTAGGAAAAGTTAAGATAACAAACAGGCCAACTCAAGAAGGTTCTGTTAACGGAATTTTAGTTAAAGAATAAATAATTCTTTTCCTTTCACTACTTTTAAAAAATACAAAAAGAGATATATTTATAAAGGTAAACTCTTTTTAAACCTTACGTTAGTTTTTTAAACCTTACACATCAAAATGGCTTTTGTTAAAAAATGTCCCGAATGCGGAAGTATACATCTTAATTTTGATTCTCATTTAGGTGAAATAATATGTAATGATTGTGGCCTTGTTGTTGAAGAAAAAATGGTTGATACAGGTATTGATTTAGCTGGAAAGTTCAACAAAGGTGAAAAAAAGGGCAGAGGTGGAGCACCGATAAGCATGCAAAAGTTTGATAAAGGACTTACAACAAATGTAGGAGAAATCTCAGATATTTACAGATTAGAACCAGGACAAACAAGAAAATTTTTAAGATTAAAAAAATGGCAAGAAAGAGTTTCAACATCTATTGAAAGAAATTTAAGACTTGCAATGGCTGAATTAAGAGTTATAGCTTCTTATCTAAGTTTACCAAATGTAGTTAGAGATGAAGCTTCAAGAATATACAACTATGTTTTACAAAGAGGTTTAGTAAGAGGGAGATCCATGGAATCTGTTATAGCAGCTTGCTTATATGCAGCATGTAGATCCTATAATATACCTAGAACATTAGATGAAATGGCAACAGCTTCAGATGTTGAAAGAAAAGAAATAGGGAGAACATACAGATTCATAATAAGAAAGCTTGGAATAAAAGTTAAACAAAGTTCACCTAAAGATTATATCTCAAGATTTTCATCTGTATTAAAACTTTCACCTAGAACTCAAAACGATGCTTTAAAAGTTTTAAAGAGGGCAGAAGAGGTTGAATTAACTTCTGGAAGAGGTCCTGCAGGAATAGCTGCTGCAGCTTTATATGTCGCTGCTTTAATGAATGATGAAAAGAAAACACAAAGAGAAGTTGCAGATATAGCAGGTATAACCGAAGTTACAATAAGAAATAGATATAAAGAATTAATAGAAAAATTAGATTTAGAAGATAAAATCAAGCAAAAAGAAAAAGACTCAAAGAAGAAGAAAAAATAATTCTACAACAAATTTAAAAAAGTGCGGAGAAAAGGATTCGAACCTTCGTAAGCACTAAGCTACTGGAGCCTAAGTCCAGCCCGTTTGACCACTCCGGCATCTCCGCTTAAAATTATCAGAAATCAGCCATATAAAAAGGTTAGGATTAACAATTTAACAAACCACAATAAGCTTCATATCTTTTATAGGTCCCAGCAACATATCCTGAAGAAGTTATAGCCATATTATATTTTGCAACATCAACAGTATTCTCAGGAATTATAGCATATTCTGGGGGGTTAATATATTGATATTGTTCTGTATCTTCTAATTCTTTTGAATCTTGAAGTATAGTTAAAAGAGAACTTGTCATTAAATCTTCTCTTCCCTCAGATTGAAAGAAATCATTTGCAATCCTCGTTGTATTTGGACCTAAATCCCCATCTAATACTAAATTAGTCCCCATCAATTTATTTAAGTGATCTTGCACTGCAGAGTTTCTTGAAGCATATAATCCTGATTGATAGTCTGCAGCTATAAATTTAATATTCTCCTCTGTTAAAGATTTTGTATGGTCTTCTGTATATGCATCTATTATTTCATTCAAATATAGCATGCCATGATGCAACCCACCTTCTAATTGGTATAATACAGCCCTCATTTCATCTTCAGAGTATTCAACACCATCATATTTTTCAGCTAATATAATTGCTTTGTGGATATTTAATTGCATAGATCCAATTGTCTCTGGTCTAAAAGATTCTAAAAATGGTTTTTCCCAAAATTCTAAATTATCTATAAATGAATCAAGTTGACCCTCTGTTCTTATATATGAAATTTCTTCTTGATATTTTTCATAAAAACTATTTGCAGCTAAAGGTTTTAATCCTCCAAGACTTGAAAAAAATCCTTCTTCTTCATATTCTTCTAATTTTCTTAATATAATATCATCCATGTCAGGAGTTAAAGGATCTGCTCTAAAATTGGATTCTCTTTCTATTGTACTTACTACCATAGAAACATATTTTTCCTCTAAAGGAATTCTTAAATCAATCATTTCTCTAATAATATTTTTAGCCCAATATTCAGATTGTGCTCTATCTAATCTACTCTGTCTTGCATTTATAGCAATAGCTATTTTTTGTCTTAATAATTCAGCTTCATCTGTCAAATCAAGATTATTTAATTCATCTAATCTTCTAATTTCTTCAACAGGATAATAATCAGAGAAAGGTGCATTTCTTGAAACAGGATATTCTCCAGAATATGGATATTCTTCTAGAACCGGATAATTTCCTTCAGCAACAGGATATTCAGCTTCTATAACAGGATAATTTTCACTTCCACTATCTTCTACAAAACATTCAGGGAACATGGCCATTATTTGATCTTGCCTAGCCATTACATGATCACCATAAACCCCTGAAGCCACACATCCCAGCCCATTATATGAATTTAAAGCAACTAACCAATTATCTTCTGCACCTTGATTTTTGCAATAACCATATCTCTCAATTAAATAATTTATACCATAATCAACATTTTTACCAAAATACATAGCATCTTCAACCATATTGGGGTGGGCATCTATATTTATTTGCATAACACCATAACTACTTTCATCATACCCTGATTTCAAAACATTTTCTCTATCTCCATCACAATATAAACAATCTCCAGCTCGATTTTCCTTACAATGTTTTATAAAACTTTCTTGCAAAGCTTGTTGAAGAACAAGACATTCAAAATTCTTAGCACCTGTATCTGCTCTTACTTGATCGTCACTTATAGTATAAGGTATTTTTTTATTTATAGCTGCTATTTTTATCTCTTCACCTAATGTTTCTTGGCAAGATAATCCTGAGGGTTCAAATTCATTATAATCTTCAAAATCCAAATCACCTAATACTTCATCTTCTAAATTATCTGGATCCTCATCTTCTAAATCAACATCTGGCCTATTTGAATCTAATAAAGTTTTTTCTTCAAAACCAAATATAATTATAGCACCATTATAAAAATCATTTTTATAATAAGAGTTCAGAGATAAAATAAGCTCTTTATTTTTTTGAGATAAAGAATATCCTTTAAAAATTACATTTTCATCTATAGAAGAAACACCTTTAATCTCTGGACATTTTTCCCAAGAAGTACTTTTTCTATTAATACTCCAATACCATTCTTTTTCTCCATCTCCTATTTGAATTTGTCTAAAATAAACCTGACCAAACTCTTGATTCACTGTAAATTCTTGTTCATCATCCATATTAACAAGATTGGTTGATAAATCTGGATTAACTAAACCTCCTTCTTCATCTGCAATAGTTTTCTGAATTAAAAGTTTCAAACCATCAGAATAAGACATGCCATCTAATCTTTGTATAAATTCTTGGTTTCGCTCATCTGGAATTCCTTTTTTTAATCCATCTTCAATCCAAGTATATGGAATTTCAGGTGCAATAACCCAATCTCTTTCATTAACAGAAACCCTCCAATCATCTCCATCATATTGATAATATACATTAGTAATAAGTCTTCCATCTTCAAATTCAAAAACAGGGGATATAAAATCATCTAAAAATTCCCATTCTTTATATTCTCCAAAATCAAAACCCCCCACAAATATATCTTCAAGCATCTCTTCCCCTTCACTTTCTAAAGGAATCTCAGGTCTATTTGGATCTGGCAAACCCCATTCTTCATAATCTTCAAATTCAAAATCCTCAACAATTTCATCATCTAAAAAAAGCCCATCATCTTCTTCTTTCGCAGGATAAAATGCTTGATCAAATAAATACCACACATAATCTCTAAATACATTTGCTTTTATCAAATATAAATTTCCTTTTTGATACTTGTGAAATACTTTTACAATAACTTCTTCTATAAAATCTAATTTAGGTACAAAATCTTCTGCTTTTTCTATATCATCCACAGCTTCTTCAAATTGTTCTTCATCTAAATATCCTCCTTCTGTCATCAGCACATCCATATAATTTTGAGTCACATCTTTTAAAGCTTCTTCAGCTGTTATTTCAAAATTCACACTATTATTAACACTATCTGTATCTAACCAACAAGTCATAGCTTCATTACCACAATAACCAACAGGTTTCCATCTTGCTTCTGCAGTGTTCCAGCTTCCATCTGTTCTTTCTCCAGGATTTCTTGTAGCACATAATCTTATTATTTCTCTATTATATATTTTAGGATCTATCATCTCTTCAACACCTGACTGCAAATTAGTACTTAATATATTATATTCATCTGTTTTACCAGATATACATTCTTGTTCTGTCTTTATATTTTGTTGAGAAGCTATATTTTTAACATATTGATCTTGCATATAATTAACAGCAAAAGAAGTTGAAACTTCTTTAAATCCACAATATGCATTTCCATTTACATTTATACATAACTCATCATAACCTGTTGGTGCTAAGAAATCTTTTGCTTCTGTTACTGTATCTCCTACAGATATATAATCTGAATCAACCATCCTTATTGCTGTTGTATCTTGATAATATGATCCTGCACTTCCTTGTGTTAAATATACCCTATAATATGCACCTGCATCAGATCCCGCATATATTGTATAAGATACTTTATATTGAGATATTGGTGGATTTGTAACTGTTGTATAAGGTTGAGCACTAAATCTACCATGAGCTGTATGTGGTGAATCAGGTGTTGTTATTGAACCTAAAATATCTCCACTTGTTGGAAATACTAATGAAGCATAATTTTTACAAACAGCACTTCCTACTTCATCTGTTGATCTTGCTTTAAAAGCATCCATTGAATTTTCAGCATAATATTGTGTAAAATAACTTACAGAATTACTTGCTCTATCCCATGCATCTTGTACACCCAAATATTCTCCACCCCCACGTGCATCTTGTTTTAATACATTACCCAATGCTTTTGGTATTGCTATTTTTGCTAAAGGTGCAGCTTGCCTCCAGAAAAAATCACAACCATATATACTATATATTTCATCACATATACCTATTGTCTTCCCTGTATCTAAATTTTCTTGTAAACAAGCTCTATATGGTTTTTGAACACTATTAAGCCAACTATCTAATCCAGCATATATGCCTGTTAAACATACAGGTACTTTTATACCTTCATTCCAATTAGGAAGACATAACATTGTGCTTCCAATCACACCTGATTGTATTACATCTCTTACAGGATATTTTCCTCCAAAATCACATCTACTTGGAGGACATACAACAGGATCACATACATTAAACATTAAATTACAATCTGTTGGAGACATAAAATCTTCACATTGCATATCTGGTATTTCAATAGCAGGCTCACCAACACCTAAAGTATATTTGCCTATTCTAACAGAATCTAAATTAGGATCTCTTGCTCTTGCTATTGAAGCTTGTTCTATTGCACTCTTAGCAGCATCTACTAATGCTTTTGCTTCATTTGGGGGGAAACCTGAAAATGCATTATAAGGTTGTCCTGTACCTAAATTAATCATTTGACATATATCATCTCCAAATCCTGAGAAAAATTCTTCTTTTTTATTATCCCCAATATTACATAAATAAAAACTATTTACTCTTCCTGATTTATCATATGATGCTATATTTCCAAAGATAGGTAATGTTGTTTTCATACCTGCATACCATCCTTCTTCTAAATCAAATGGAACAATTGCAGGCATACCTTTGTAAGGTTCTCTTTCATAATATCTTACAAGAGCATCTTTTTTATTATAGGGATTCACATATGCTTTTCTATCATATACTTTGAAATGTAATGTGTCAAATTCTTTAGGATAATTCCTAGCTTCTTCTAATTCTTCCATATTTTTTCCATCTTCTATATAAGATCTTGCTGTCTTATCATCATATAAGGACAAATTTCCATCACTTGTTCTATCTATTGCATATGTATCATCACTTACTTTTTTTAATATAGCTATATATTCTCCCCCCAATGAAGTAGGTATTAATTGATAAGGCACACCTTCATCTGATTTTAATCCACCATATGCAAGTTCTGTTGCATCTTTACCAATATATAATACAGGTGCTTGTGAAGAAAGAACATTTAATGAATCAAGCCAGGATTTTCTTTCAGCAGAATTTCCTGTTGTTTTTTTAATATCAACAAAAACATCATAAAGTCTATTTCTTGCAACATCTTTCATATGTTCACTTACATCTGCATTATCTGAATTTAATATATTTGTATATAATTCTATATCTTTCAATTGTTCCAAATCATAATTAGCACTTATTTTCCATAAACTATAATTTAATGATTTATTTAGTTCCATCAAATTAATCGGTTTATCTTCTCCAGGAACATTAAATAAATCTTGATCATCTCCTAAATCAAATATAAGTGATTGTATTTGTTGAGAATAATCTTCCATTCTTCCATCCTGATCAACAGCTTCTTTGAAAAATCCTGATTTTATTTGATTATCTTCTTGTAATCTTTTTTGATTCTCATTTAACTTATCCATTTCCCCCAACATTATATCCACCTCTTTATCTATTTGTTCAGAATTATCTAATAAACATTGTGATTGAGAATTAATTCCATTTCCATCTATATTAACTAATCTATTACATTCATCATACCATCCACCTGCAGTTCTCATAACTTTCTGTCTTGCTATACCTTTACCTTGTAAATTTTCAAAAAAGTTTTTAACTGTTAATCCCATACCTGTATATAGGCAAGCTGTCTTACCTAATTCAACAATACCCCCCAATCCTTTATTTATATTCTCAAGTTTTGCTATTGATTTATCAAGTTTTTCTATTTTTTCTTTTATCTTACTTGGAGAAAGTTGTATGTTTCTTTTTTCAATACCTATCTTGAATTTAAAATCAGCTTGAGAAGTTTGATAATCTACATTTGGTATTATTGATATTTGTGCGACATTTTCTATATTAATTTTATCTACAGAAAAACTATATTTATTAGCACCTATATTTGCCTCATAATCATTTAATTTTATCCTTGTATTTTTTCCTGAAAAATGAACAATACTTCCAACCACTTGTCCTATACTTTCTTTAACATTGAATTTTACTGTGATATATTCTTCATCAACAGATATTAATTCAAAATAATCTCCTCCTAAAAGAGGATATCTAACTCCTTTTTCAACCTCATATCTCTTATCTAATGACTCAGCTTCTTGTTCTCCTTCTGCTTCTTTAAATCCTGTAACATAAACAATAGAACCATATTCAGTAAAACTAGGTTCATATATTCCTTCAAACACAACTTCTTTTAATTTTCCATTAATTAAGACCTCTTTCATACTTATCTCAGAATTTGCAAGCTTTTCATCATCATTACAGAACACATCAAATGTCTGTGTAGATTCAATATAACTTTCTTCTACTTCATGACAAAATTCTTTCACATCTTCCATTTGACTAAAATAATATGCTAATTTAATTTTTTCATATAATGCTTGTTCACCCAATTTATATTCGCTGTTTATATCTTGCTCACCTGAAAATCCCCCAAGAACATCATTATAATTCTTCATTGCTTCTTTATAAGCATCTACCATATCTTCATCATATGTTGAAGCACTTGTCTTAGGAAAATCTGCATTTTTAGCATCTGCCAAACTAACAAAATCAACATTAGAGACAACAAAACCAAATTTATTAAGAGGAAATTTGCTCCAATCTATTATTACTTCTTTTTCAGAAGATTCTTCATATATCCACCCCACAGGATAATCTCCGGTTATTAGAAAATTAGCAGCAAAAGCTATACCCCCATAACCTAGAGTTAAATAATTCTTAACAACATCAAAAAGAATATTTTTAGATTCAAAATTAACTGTTTTAATTGCATTAGGCAATGTTCTGAATATAGGTGTTTTCATAAATGATTCTTTATCTCTAGAAGGACTTACAACTGGAATCATAAATTTTATTCCTTCAGAAGTTTCCCCTATATAACCAACATATACAAATTTACTCTTTCCTTCATCAACAGCATAAAGTTGATCTCCTAAAGAATAATCCCCTAATTCCCCATTAACTCTTAATTTTATTCTTGGACTTATTTTCAAATCAAATTTAGAAACATCATCATCTTCTGTACACCTTATATTAACTGTTTCAGAAACACCGTGTTTTGTTATACTTATTATTTGGCATTTATTATCTAAAAACCTTTCTCCTCTTGTAACTTCAACAACATCTGAATTTATTTTTAATTTTGCTCTTGTATCTGGAGCATCTATATTATTTAATTTAACTTGGAAATTTGCTAAACATAATCCTAAACTAGGGATATACATTTTATTTGATATCTCACCTTCTTTTAATCTTACATTTGATATTTTTCTATTTTCACCAGAATATATAGAAATACTTGCACCTTCATTATCTATTGCTTCTGCTCTTATATATGCTCTCCCATTCCAAAAACCATATTGAGTATATTTTTTATCCCATTCATCTGATGTCAATTCATTCAAATAGAAATTTGCTTTTCCCACACCAAAAGCTTCTTTAATATCATATCTTATTCTTGCTGTTAAATTTCCTTCAACATAATCAGGCATAGCAGATTCATTTGGTTGTCTATTTAAATTAATAAGAACATAACCTATATTTTCCATTACGGGAGAATTTAAACTATTCTCATATCCCAAAGCTGCCTTTGCAGGATGAAAACCAACACTTGCAACTTCTCTTGGATAATCTCCTGTAAACTGTATGCTATCTATAGCTTCAACTTTAATTAAAGGATTTAATTTTGTAGCAGATAATTGACAAAAAACAGGCATGTTATTTTCTTCTAACATATCACTTCTTACAACAGAAGGATCACATCCAAAAGGAGCTATTTGTATAATAAAATCTTGCCCTTCTGCATTGCATGCTTCTTGTGTAAAATCAGCCCCCATTAAACTTCCCCCTGCACTTATGCTAATTCCTGGAGAAACATATTGTGGAACAGATCTCATATAAGCTGAACTAAATGATAACATAATTATCATTCCAATTATTAAAAACATTCCAAATATAGATTTATTTTTCATTTTCATATAAAAGTTATATCTAATAATTTAGTTTCATATAATTCATAATTTTCCTGTAAATCTTCTATTGTGTTTGGTTTTTCTAATCTTTCTGCATTTATCTCAATTGTATTTGAATATGATAATTGGCTTTCTGTTACATAATATTCTCCTTTTCCACCTCCAATAAGAACTTCTGAAATAATTTGTTCAGGCATATCCACATCAAAACATTCTTCTGTCTTTACACCAAACAACCCCATTACACCAGGAGCCATAGTTTC
>CAZQAV010000003.1:0-21873 GCA_964591395.1 Candidatus Woesearchaeota archaeon
AAAAAATTCAAAGGGCAGTAACTTCTTTGATTAAAAATGGGAAAAGAAGAGAAAGATTGGGAAAAAATGGATTAAAAAAAGTTCTCAAGGGTAAATTTTCTATAAAAGAAAGGAATTTGCAGATAAAAAAAATATATAATTTAGCGTTAAATAAAAAAACTTAATAAATAGGGAATAGATGAAAAAAGGATTCACAAAGTAATTAAAGGTAAATTTTCTATTAAAAAATAAATGGGAACTGGTAATCTATTAAATGGAATATAAAAAAATAATTAATGGGAAAAAAATCTTAGTTACTGGTGGAACTGGGAGTTTAGGTAGTGAAATTATTAAATTTTTAAGGGATTATTCTCCAAAAAAAATAATTATTTTATCCCGAGATGAAAATAAACAGTATCAAATGCAGAAACTCTTGTCTGCCAACAAAAATATTTCTTTTGAATTGGGGGATATAAGAGACTACCAAAGAATGTTAGAAGTAACAAAAAACGTAGATATTCTGCTTCATGCAGCTGCATTAAAGCATGTTCCTCCGGGGGAGAAAGAACCTATGGAATTCATAAAAACAAATGTTTTAGGTGCAAAAAATATAATTGATGCCTCAATTTCAAATAAGGTTGCAGTAGTTATCGGAATTGGAACAGATAAATTGATTAAAGCCACAAATGTATATGGTATGACTAAAGCTCTTCAAGAAAAGTTAATGATTTCTGCAAATGAAAAAACCCCTTCTACAAAATTTGTTTGTGTGAGATATGGTAATGTTGTAGGAAGTAGAGGGAGTGTAATTCCTTTTTTCAAAGAAAAAATATTAAAAAACGAACCTCTTCCAGTGACAGATCCAACAATGACAAGATTTCTTTTAAAATTACAGGGGGGTGTTGAATTAATTTTCCATGCCATCAAAGAGGGAAAGGGGGGAGAAGTTTTTGTAAAAAAAATGCCTGCAGCAAAGATAATTGATCTAGCTAAGGCAATGGGGGAAGGTATTTCGGGAAACAAAGATTACCCTATAAAAATTGTTGGAATCCGTCCCGGAGAAAAAATTCATGAAATTTTAGTTTCAGAAGAAGAATTAAAAAGATCTATTGAATTAAAAGATAATTATATAATTTATAATTATGGGAAAATCAGAGAATCTCGCTTAATTAATAAAAATATTAAGGAATATGATTCTTCAAATACCCAACAACTCAGTAAGCAAGATATTATAAAATTATTAAAGGAAGATGGATGGATCTAAACAAATTGGAATAACCGGGGCAGGAGGCTTTATTGGACAAAATCTTGCAAAACATCTCTCAAAAAAATATTCTCTAGTTCTTTTTGATATAAAAAAATCTTTTGATCTTCCTAATTCTAAATGGGTTCTAAAAGATTTGAATAATTGCGAAGTTAAAGATTTTGAAGAAATTGATTTACTAATACATTTTGCGGGTTCACCCACAAATAAAGATGCTTTTCAAAAAAATTTTGTTTTGACTAAAAAGGTTCTTAACTGCTGTATTAAAGCAAAAGTAAAACTATTTTATTTTGTTTCAAGTTATGCAGTATATGGGAATCGGGAAACCCCTGCAAAAATAACTTCAAAAAGGGTTTCATTAGATAATTATTCTTTAAGTAAAATTCTTGCAGAAAATTTGGTTCAAAATTCTTTTCAGAAAAAAGAAATAAATGGGAGTATTTTACGTTTTTGTAGTATTTATGGGGGGAGAAAAGGTTTAATTGATTTAATTAAAGGAAAAATAAAAAAGGGTGAGAAAATTGTCCTAAACGGTTTATTTTATAGACAATATCTCCATATCGAAGATTTATGCAAATTTCTTGTTAAAATTATTGAATTAAAAAATCCTAAAAAAATATATAATCTTGAAGGGGAGAAAATTAATAGCTTAGATATTAAAAATCTCCTTGATAAAAGAAGTATTCAAAATGATTTAATTAAAAGTAAAAAGATTAGTTACCTTTTAGAGGGATCAACTCCAGAAAGGAATATGTCTGTTGAAAAATATTTAATAGAAAACTAAGTTTTTAATTATCTCAAAAAAAAATTAATCTAAATTTGGTAAAATATAAATAACATCGTTTTTATAAAAAAACTTGTAATTTTCAAAATATTTTGAGGTTTTTATGAACTTTTCAAGATACTCCATAGAGGGATAATTTATTTCCTCATTCAAAAAGCATCTTGCATCATCAATAAGGATCACATGTTTAAATTTGCTCTTCATAATGATCTCTAATTCTTTCATTCTGGGGGTATATGTTTTGGAATGTGCATCTAACCAAAATAAACAAGGGTGATTAAATTTCTTGATCATTTTTTTCAAAAGTTTTGCGCTATCCCCTAGGTAAATTTTTATGTGATCATATTTTTCAAATTTTTTTTTCGCGCCTTCAAAAAGTTTTTTATCAAATTCTACAGACACAATTTTTTTAAAATTTTTTTTATTTGCATCAACCATTAACCCCCGTGCTGTTCCAGTTTCAATTAAAACATCTATATTATATTTTTTACCATAATTTTTTACTGCTTTCTGTTTTAATGCCTCTGGAAGGGGGGCTGGTTTTCCTTTTAATTTCCATTTTGCAATTCTATAAAAATTTATAAAAGGGGGATTTGGAACTCTTTTTAAAAATTGTGAGATCATTTTTTAATCTTTTTTTCCGTTTTTTAATTGTAGTCTCATTTTTGAAGTATATTTTTTATCTTTTTTCTGTGCGCCCATTGTTTTCTTAAATCTGCAATATAGATCTTCTTCATTAGAGATAGAAAATGGATTTCTTTATAAAGATTATGGTACAAAATCCTTAAAATTATCAGAAAAAGTTGTAAACAGTGGGCAAAACAACTCCTTAATCTTTCTTATTAAATTTTTCCATTACTTCTTTATATTTTTCTGGTTCATAAAAAAAGTTGAATCCGTGGGCATGACTTTCTTCTAAGAAATTTATTCCTTTTCCTTTTATAGTGTCTAATATAAATGCATTTAATCCTGTTTCTATATTTTTTATTTGTTTAAAATCCTCTTCATTGTGGCCATTTAGAATTTTTGCGCCAAAACCAAATGCTTCTATTTTTGCTTTTAAAGATTCATTATCGTCACTTATTGATTTCTTTACAGGATAAACTGCACCATATTTGTTTGAATCTATAATTATAACTAAATTATTCACTTTGAGGGTTTTTGCTATAGATAAGGCTTCCCAAACACTTCCTTCAGCCATTTCACAATCTCCCATTAAAACATATACTTTCCCACCATCTTTTTTAACTTTTTTTGC
Source organism: Candidatus Woesearchaeota archaeon (assembly GCA_964591395.1). GTDB lineage: Archaea > Nanobdellota > Nanobdellia > Pacearchaeales > GW2011-AR1 > CAZQAV01. The sequence continues at coordinate 3,286 of CAZQAV010000003.1, forward strand.
AAATGCTCTTCCAATAGCTATGGGTAATCCATGCCCTAAACTTCCTGTTGTAGCAAAAATTCCTTCTTTTTCATTTAATTCTGGATGCATTGTCCACTCTGGATTTTTCCCATGTTCTTCAAGAACAACATTTAAAGCCATTGAACCATGGCCCTTAGAAAGGATAAAAATATCTTTTTCTTTTAATATATTTTTATATAAATAATTTATAAAATCTATGCAAGATAATGCGGATCCGCAGTGGCCAAGTTTTTCGCTGCGAGATCTTTCAACAATTTTTTTTCTAAGATTATTATTCATTTTTAGTTATGGGGCATTTTTTGTCATATAAAAAAAGACAGGTTCATTTATTTTAGAATATTCTAATATTTTTTCTCTTGTTTCTTTTGAATTTTTTGGTTCTATGAGTTTAATTCCCAATATTTCACATTCCTTTTTAACATCTAAGGCTTCATGGGTTGGCCCTGCAGTAGGATAATGCCAATAACTCATTAACTTAACATTTGCTTTTTGTTGTACAATATCTAGTTTAATCTGTTCAAAAGGTCTTTCTAATAAAAAAGGTGTTATTCCAAAAACATAAGGTTTAAGCCCTTCTAAGGCCATTCCTGATGCAACACCTATTGCTGCTTGTTCTGTTACTCCTAATTGAAGTAGATTCTCTGGGTTTTCTTTAAGTAAATCCTTAAAAATATTTCCAAAATCTAAATCTAAAACATAAATAGATTTATCACTTTTGATCATTTCTGCTATAACTTTTCCAAATTCTATTCTCATTTCCAACCCTCGCTCATTTCATATTCTTTTAATTTATTTAAACCTTCTTCAAGAAATATTTTTGGTTCAAAACCCAATTCCCTCAATTTAGAAATATCTACATTTCTTGTTGGAATCCCATACATTTTTTTTGTTGGGGCTTCTAAGTTTGGTTTAACTATTGTGTTATTATTCAAAATCGCGCTTATTTTTATAGCTAAATCTTTTATTGAAATATTCTCTTTATCATTTCCAATATTATATGCTTCTCCATTTTTCCCTTTAAACATAATAGTCAATATACCCCTTACAATATCTGAAACATAACAAAAAGATCTTGTTGCTTCTCCTTTATCTCTTATTTTAATCTCTTTATTTTCTTTAGCTGAAACATAAAAATCGGATATAACTTTGCCATCATTCCTCATTCCAGGACCATAAGCCAAAAGTATTCTTAACATTTTCACAGGCACACCATACTTTCTAAAAAACGCCATGCATAATGTTTCTGAAAATCTTTTTGATTCTATATAACATGCCATCGGATGGAGACAATCTACATTTCCAGTATATGTTTCAGGGGTTGGAATAAATTCTTTTACAGGATTACCATATATTTCTGCGCTACTAAAAAAGAGAAAATTTTCAACAGGGTTTTCTTTTGCATATTCTAGAAGAGTTCTTGTACCATTAACATTTGCATCTATAGTTTCCAGGGGGTGTTCTAAAAAAGAGGTTGGATTAGATCTTGAAGCTGCATGAAGGATAATGTCTACCTTATCCTTTATTTTAAAATCCTTTCCTACATCCTGAGTGATGAATTTAACATTTTTATTTTCAATTAAATGGGATAATCTTGATCCTTTATTAATTTTATTTTTATTTAAAATTATTAGTTTGCATCCTTGTTTTTCAAATATATCTACTAAATAACTTGCTATACTTCCATTTCCCCCCGTAATAAGAATTGTTTTTCCAGCTAAACTTTTAAGGGGTTCTTTAAATTCAGAAATTATCTCTTTTATATCTTCTTCAATTATGTTTTTCATTTTTATCAATTATTTTATATAATTTTTTTTCGAACCTTTTTTTAGTACTAAAATAATGTTGTTTTTTATTATTAAAAATTGGTTGGTCCAAATATTTTTTATATAATTCATCATTATTGTCTACTTCTATTATGTGTTTTATAAATTCTTTCGTATTTTTAAAGTCAGCATAATTAATAAAGCATTTGGTATTGAAATCTTTCTTTACATTTTCTGTTCCAATATAAATTGGAATACTATTTACAAGAAGAGGGTGAGTTAATTTTTCAGTTACCCATCCATTTTTAATATCATTTTCAAAAGCTATTGTAAATTTATAGTTTTTTATAAAGTCTAATTTGGTTTTAACCCAGTTCTTAGAAACTCTTGATTCTCTTGGGCTTTTATTGCTTATGGGGGGCATATTATTCATGCATCTCCCGGGAGCATCTATTTTTTTATATTTGTTTAATAATTTATAAAAATTATTTCTTGAATTAATATCTTGTGAGTAAAGAAATATGCAAAATTTATTTTTTTCTTTTTTTATTTTCTTAAAATTTATTTTTCTATTGTAAGGCAATCTGGTTTTTTCTTCATAAGGGTAATCACATATTAAATGCATTGGAATTCTAAAATAATTTGGGTGGTTTATTTCTTCTTCAGGATGAGAAGAAAATCCATAGTCGCACTTGCTCATGTCTGGAACTTGATTTTCGGTAGAATATAATATTTTAATAAAATTTCCTTTCGGGACCTCTATTTGGACTTTTCTTGAATTTAATTTAGAATATATATTTCTTAAAAAAATATATAATTTTGGGGAGATTTTTCTTAGTTGATCCCCTTTTCTTGAAAGATCCATTTTTTTCTTTCTTTTTGAATAAACAGAATAAAAAAGAAAATCTGGATTTTTAGAAATTATAACATTATATCTTTTTTTTAAAATATCCATAAAAAAATTCTTTTCGGGATCAAATCCCTCATAAAAATACTTAAAATCTACTTTAATTGTCTTTTTTTTATTCATAATTTGGATAATAAAAAAGTGTTTATTAAGGTTATGATATAGTATATTCTTGAAATAATCTTGGACAAATAAAATGGTTAAGAAGGGTTTTTTTTGTACCACTCAATTGTTTTTCTTAATCCTTCTTCAACAAAAACTTTAGCTTCCCAGTTAAGAATTTTCTTTGCTTTTGTTACATCAGAACTTCTTCTCTTTTGCCCATCTGGTTTTGATATGTCATAAATAACTTCTGGTTTTTCTTTTGAAATTTTTAGAATAAGTTCAACTAATTCTTTAATTGATATTTCTTGCTCTATTCCTATATTTATTGGATCTGCATTGGGATATCTCTCACAAGCCTCTAGAATTCCTTCTGCAAAATCCTGGGCATATAAGAAAGATCTTGTTTGATTTCCACTCCCCCAAACTTTTAATGGATTTTCTCCACTTAAAATTCTTTTAATTAGTGCAGGGATTACATGTGAAGTTTTTAGATCAAAATGATCTCTTGGACCATAAGCATTAAAAGAACGTGTAATTGCTATTTTCATTCCATATTCTTGTGCATAATACATTGATAATTTTTCTTGCATTCTTTTTGCTAGACCATATCCCTCATTAGATATTTGCGGAAGATCCTTGAAACCATCTTCTTCAGGAATTGGAATTCTAGCACTATCTGGATACACACAAGCTGAACTAACTGTTGAAAATCTTTCTACTTTTTCTAATCTGGCGGCTTCTATAATATTTAAAAAAAGAAGCATATTCTCTCTATATAGGTGGGCGGGATGTTTAGAATTAAAACTAATTCCTCCCACAACCGCTGCAAGTTGGATAACTATATCCATTCCTTTAACTACTTTTTTACAATCTTCAAAATTTTTTAAATCACCATAAACTATTTTTATTTTATCTTTAAAAGTTCCTAAATAAGATATTTCGCTTTGTTTATTTCTAACACCAGCATATACTTCTGCTTCAAGATCTATTAATTTCTTTACAACATAGCCCCCAATGAACCCATTTGCCCCAGTTACAAATACTTTTTTATCTTTCCAAAAGGTTATATCTACCATTATTATTAAAGAAAAAATTTCCTTTTAAACTTTATTAAAGAATCATTCGTGATTTTTTATTGCATAAGATTTAAAAATAAAAAAAATTTATTCTTTTTATGGACAAGAAAAAAGCTCTGATTACTGGGGTTACAGGTCAAGACGGAAGTTATCTTGCAGAATTTCTTTTGGAAAAAGGATATGATGTCTATGGTGTGCATAGGAGAAGTAGTGTAGATTTCCACCATCACCGTGTAGATCATCTCAAAGGAAAAATAAAATTTGTTTGTGCAGATCTTTCAGATTTTGCTTCTTTAGCAAGAGTAATCGAAAAAATACGTCCAGATGAAATATATAATCTTGCCGCTCAATCTCAAGTAAGAATTTCTTTTGATCAACCTTATTTAACAAAAGAGGTAAATTGGCTTGGTGTGGAAAGACTTTTAGATCTAATTAAAGAATATGTCCCAAATTCAAAATTTTACCAGGCCTCAACTAGCGAGTTATATGGTGAAGTCTTAGAAGTTCCGCAAAATGAAAAAACTCCTTTTAATCCTGTAAGCCCTTATGGAAAAGCAAAATTAAAAGCACATGAGGCAGTTAAAAGGGAGAGAGAAAAAGGGTTATTTGCTTGTTCAGGAATTTTATTTAATCATGAAAGTCCAAGAAGGGGTATAGAATTTGTAACTAGAAAATTTACTGAAGGGATTGCTAGAATTAAATTAGGAATTCCACAAAGAGAAACTGGAAAACTTTATTTAGAGCTTGGAAATTTAGACGCTGGAAGAGATTGGGGGTATGCGCGGGATTATGTGGAAGCTATGTGGTTGATATTACAGCAGGAAAATCCAGGGGATTTTGTTGTTGCGACAGGAAAAATGCATTCAATTAGAGAATTCATTGAAGAAGCGGCAAACTGTGTGGGAATAAAAATTACCTGGAAAGGGGAAGGAATAAATGAAAAAGGGTATGATCAAAATGGGGAAAAAATAATCGAAGTCAACCCAAAATTTTTCAGACCAAAGGAAGTTAACCAATTATTGGGAGATGCTTCAAAAGTAAAAAAAGTTTTGGGATGGACACCTAAAGTTGATTTTAAAGAATTAGTAAAAATGATGGTTCAATCGGATTTTGAGAGACTACAGAAATCTAATTTTTAAAATTAATTATCTGTTAAAAATATAAAATGATTCAGTTAATGAAAAATACTTTTTATGAAGAAGAAAAAGTTAAACAAAAGTTGTGTGATTTTATTTTAAATGCGGAAAGATTAAGTATATATGAAAGGTGCCAAGAGTTTGAAAAGAAATTTGCAGAGTATCAGGGAAGAAAATATGCTATAATGGTGAATAGTGGAAGTTCTGCTAATCTTGTTTTAATTCAATCTCTTCTAAATTTAGGGGTTTTGAAAAAAGGTGATAATGTTGGTTTTTCTGCCTTGACCTGGGCAACAAATGTCATGCCCATTATACAACTAGGGTTAAACCCAATTCCAGTAGATATCTCTCAAGATAATTTAAATATGGATTCAAAAAGCTTGCTAGAAATAAAAGAACCTCTTAAGGCTCTTTTTGTAACAAATCTTCTGGGATTTTGCGGAGATTTAGATAAAATCAAAGAAATTTGTGGGGAGAAAGGGATTATTCTTATAGAAGATAATTGTGAATCTTTGGGTAGTGAATTTAAAGGTAAAAAACTAGGTAATTTTGGGTTTGCAAGTTCATTTTCATTTTTTGTGGGGCATCATCTTTCTACAATAGAAGGGGGAATGGTTTGTACAGATGATGAAGAATTATATAATATGTTAATTATGACTAGATCGCATGGTTGGAGTAGAGGTATTCATGAAGATCAAAAAGAAAAATTGGAAAAAAAATATTCTATAGATTCTTTTTACGAACCGTATACTTTTTATTTTCCAGCATATAATCTCAGGCCAACAGAAATAAATGCTTTTATAGGAAATGAGCAATTAAAATATATAAATGAAATTCATCAAAAAAGAAATGATAATTTTAATAAATATGAAGAAATAGTAAAAGATAATTCTGACTTTCAAAAATTAGATTTTTCCCATATGGATTTTATTTCTAATTTTGCTTATCCTTTAATTTTTAAAGATAAAGAAACATTTGAAAAATATAAAAAGAAATTTTCTGAGAAAGTGGAAATACGCCCTCTTGTTGGGGGATGCATCCCAAATCAGCCCTTTTTTAAGAATAAAAATGGAGAATATCCTAATGCAGAAAAAATAGATAATCTTGGTTTTTACATACCAAATAATCCTGATTTAACAGAAGAAGAAATAAAAACAATTCAAAAATTATTATCTAAGGATTAATCTTTAAAATCTATATTTTCAGAGGTTGCTCCAGGAATTTTTAACCAATCCTTATTTGTTCTTATTCGATTATTCAAATTAAGAATCTCCTCAAATAATCTTGGGGTATATCCTTCTTGTTTTGAAGCATATATTAAGGCCCCCAAATCTTTTGGAAAACATTTTCCACCAAAACCTAGGTCTCCATCATTTCCTGGTACAGAGATATTTCTTGCTATTCTATCATCTAATAAAATAGCTTCCTTAATTTTTTGATATTCTATTCCAAAAGATTTGCTAATTTGATAGATTTCGTTTGCAAGAGCAATTTGTCCTGCCAACATACTATTTGCAGAATATTTTATCATCTCTGCAGTTTTTAAATCTACTTCAATATATTTTACATTTGGAAAAATAGGATCATAAATTTCTCTAAGTCTTTTATAAAATTTTTTATTATTTGCTCCTATAACAATTCTATCTGTATTAATCATATCTTCTATTGCATGTTTTTCCCTTAAAAATTCTGGATTAAAAATAAAATCAAAAGGATATTTTTTTGCTAATTTGTCTGTTGTTCCTGGAATTACTGTAGAACGAATAATTACTAAAGGCTTTTCTTTTTTATCTTTAGTTAATTTTTGTAATAATGTTAAAGAATCTTTGATGCTTGAAAGATCTATTTCCCCACTTTGTTTTGCTGGAGTTGGTACACAAATAAAAATTGCTTTGGTTTTTTTTAAAATTGTGGGATCAGAATATTTTGTTTTATATTTATCGTAGGGAAAAATTTTATGGTGTTTTTTTAACACTTCCATTGTAGAATTCCCTACAAAACCCACCCCTATTATTCCTATATCCATGGGGTTTAATATGGGTGTTCCTTTTTATTTATTATGGAAGATTCTTCTAAAGATTAATCTTCTTCGATTCTTTTTATCATCTCTGTGAAAGCAGGTCTTGTGATTAATACTCCTGCTGTTATCCCTATTATTGTTGTAACTGCAAATCCCTTAAGAAGTCCTGCTCCTGCCCATAATAAAGGCAATAGGGCTACTAATGCTGTGAAATACGCCCCCAATATAATTGAAAAAGCCCTCTTTAATCTTTGTTTTATGCTTAATCTAAGACTATGTTTTGCTTCATCTAATATAATTATTTGCTGGTCTATTCCTGTTCCTATTGTAGCTAATATTCCTGCTATACTGGGTAAATCTAAATTCCATTCAATTAAAGAAGCAATTCCTAAAATAATTACTACTTCGGATGTGCTTGTTATTAAAAGGGCTAATGAAGATTTAAATTTCTTGTATCTTGCAAAAATTATTATCGCAACAGCAAGTAAAGCAGCTACCCCCGCTATAAGAATTGATTTAAGAAATTCTTTTCCTAATACTGGGGAGATTGTATCCAACTTTACTATTTCTAGTTGATAAGGTAAACTACCTGTTATTAAAATTGTTTGAAGTTTATTCATTGAAGCCTCTGTTGCATCGTAAGCTTCTGCTTGTGTTTCTCCTGAGGCTGACCCTGAGATCATTATTTGGGTTGTTACTCTTCCCTTAAGTCCTTCACTTATTAATAAACTATCTACAAGGGCATCATCTAAAAATAAATCTAGTTTCTGGTCAAGATAGTTTCCTTGGGGGGTTGTATTTACCCCTAAATTTTGTGTTATATCTGCATGTTTCTGAGCAGCTTGTTCACTTAAGAAAATCGAAAATCTGAAATTACAGAAATGACCACCATTGCTTGTTTGATCGCAGGTTTCAATATATGCACATGTTGCATCGTTTCTACATACAGAAGATACGTCTTTATCTCCTCCGACAAATACAGTGTCATTTCCTATTTTTGCTTCAAACTTTCCCTGTTGCTCTATTAATTCTCTTAAATCTTTTGGTGTTGCTCCTGCAACTTCTATTAACATAAAATTATTACCTGTTAAATCAGATACTGGAACTATTTTCACATCTGAAATACCATATACATTTATCCTATTACTTGTTATTGTTACTAAATCATTTATCTCTGAAGATGAAAGCTGTTTTCCTTTTGCTTGTATTAATGCTCTTGCTCCTCCTGCTAAATCTAACCCCATTTTAAGATTTGTATTGGGGATTTCAGAAACTGTTATTTCTGGAGCCATTTTTGAAAATAAAATTATTTGGGCTTCATTTGTTGTAATTATTGTTTTTTCACTTTGATTTGTGGAATATTTCCCTTCAAATGCTTTTGAAAAATCTTCTAAATTTATTATCTCTTGGTTATCTACTCTACTAATTATTTGCCCTTGTCTTAAACCTTGATTAAATGAACTTGAGTTTGCATCCACACTTGTTATTATTACTCCTTCTTGTGAAAATGTTGGTGGAAAGCCAAACAAAGATAATAATGAAAAGGCTACAACTATTATCAATAACCATATTTTCCAACCTAATTTCTTTTTCATTTTTTCTTTTCAATATACCATTTAAGTATTGAGGCATTTGTTATCCAAGTATTCATTATATCAAATCCTAGTCCTATAGCTAATATTGTAAATATTTGTGTTAGTATAACTGAAAATGATTTTACAACAAATAATGCTAATAAAACTGCAAGAAGAGATGTTAAAGTCATTGTTATTCCTGTTTTAAAGGCGTTGTACATTCGATGATTTACACTTCCTTCATGTCTTTTCAATAATCTTGTTGTCAATAAAATATCTGTATCTACAGAATAACCTATTAACATTAAGAAAGCAACAATTCCTGCTGTAGACATTTTTATTCCCCATATATCGACGAGAACTAAAGTCATAAAAATATCTGCAAAGGCAGAAATAATTACTGCTGTACTTGGTATAAATGTTCTAAATATAATAAAAACAACAATTGCCATAAAAATAAATGCTATTAAAATTGCCAATAATAGTTGTTTGTAAAAACTTGCACTTAAAGAAGAGCCGGTAAATTCTATGCTTGAATTCTTATCATCTAGTTTATATCCTAGATAATTTTCTAAGACTTCTTGAGTATACTCTCCTTCTGAAACTGTTTCAATTATCAGTGCTTCTTGTTCGTTTGTTATTAAATCATAAATTTTTCTTATACTTAGATCCTCTAATTCTTCTGATAATGCTTCTTCTAAAGCCTCTGCATTTATATCTTCATAAATTGTTACAGAAGTTCCTCCTGTTAATGAAACATCTTTGTACATTACATCATTATTTTTAGAATAAAAATTTCCTATGTATATAAAAGAAAATAATAACAATATAATTGGTATTAACAATAAATATTTGTAATATTTATCATGCCATTTTCCCATGTTTGTCTTTATTTTTTCTTTCATTTTCTAATGTTTTGGTATGCGCGGGCCGGGATTCGAACCCGGGTCAATTGGTTGGAAGCCAATGATACTGCCACTATACTACCCACGCAACCTATTAATAAATAGCCCAATTTTGTTTAATAAAGTTTACTCTTTTAGAAAATAATATTTAAACGCCCCCGATAGGATTCGAACCTACGACTTCTTCCTTAGGAGGGAAGCACTCTATCCAGCTGAGCTACAGGGGCATGCAGGAGAAAGGATTCGAACCTTCGTAAGCACTGAGCTAACAGATTTTGAGTCTGTCCCGTTTGACCACTCCGGCACTCCTGCTTGATAGTCTAAAAATAGGAAATATATTGATTTTAAAAACATATCTAAGAAGGATTATTTCAACTTTTTAGAGACCAAATTTAGGTCTTTCTTCAAAACATCTATTGATTTTTTAAAGATATCTTGAACACCCATTTGTCCAAAGGATTCAATGGTTATTATTAATTCTTTAGAAGGATTGACTGTAATTAGATCTTTTCCATGTTTTTTAGATTCTTCTATACAAACATCACACACTTCACATTTCACTAAATTATCTATTAACAACTTTCCATTTTCTGATTTAAATGTCTCTTTAGAACATTTATCTGCTATTTTTTGTGGGCAATTCTTATCTATTTTAATCTCAGAAAGATTTCTATAATAAATCATTCCTGGGTTAAACTTAGAATGTTGATTTCCCTTTCCTAATATTGCTTCCCCAACAAGTTCTAATTCCTGACCTTTGTTTAATAAAGTAATTGGAATATTATCATAAACAACTCCTTTCGCCCCCTTTAAATCTTTAGAATAAACCATTCCTTCATTTTTTGCAATTAATTTGAATTTGTATTTTGAACCTTCTTTCATTGAACTATCTAATTTTAAAGGAATTAACCCCACCCTATGTGCTATTGTTTCATCATATAGGGGAGAATCATTTTTAGAAATTTCAACTTCATCTATAGCTAAAACAGAAATTTCATTTACATATCTTCTTATTGCGTTTGCTAAATTCTCAGATATTTCTGAAGTAAAAACAAGGGTATTATCGTTTTTTTGTATTAATTTCATTTTAAAATATCATAAAGAGTATATTTAAACCCTTCTTCCACGTCTTCCTCCTTTCTTTTTAGGCCCACCCCTAGGTATTCTTGTATTATCTAAAATATTTAACATTCTAAATCCATCTCTTGATAATGTTTTTATTATTGCTTGAGCGCCTGGCCCTGGAGCAGGATTTCCTGTTTTTGCCCTTATTCTTACATAAAATGATTTTACACCTAAATCTTTAACTTGTTCTGATATTCTTTTTGCAATAAACATTGCTATTGTTGGGTTTGCTTTTAATCTATTATGTTTAGTAACCATGCCACCTGTAATCTTTGCTATTGTTCTTCCAGACATATCTGTTACATGTGCTATGGTATTATTGAAGGATGTGTAAATATGTAAAATTGCTTCATGCTCTTTTTTCTTTTTTACTGTTTTTTGGGGTTCTTGTTTTTCTTCTTTAGGCTTTTCTTTTATTTCTTCATCTTTTTTAATCTTAACTTCTTCTATTTTTTCTTTGGGTTCTTCTTTTTTATTCATTTTGTTTTTCCTCTGGTTTAACTTCTTCTTTTGGAGCTTCTGGTTGTTCAACAGATTTCTCTTCTACTTTTTTTTCAGCTTTTTCTTCTTTTACTTCTTCTACTGGTTTTTCTTCTTTAGGCTGTTCAATTGGTTTTTCTTGAGAAACTTCTTCAACAGGAGTTTCTTCTTTTGGAACTTTTTCTGCTGGTTTTTCAACTGGTTGTTCTTTTTTAACAGCTTTTTTCTTTTTTGCTTTTAATTTTATTTTGCCTTCTAAATTAACAGGTACAACATATGATGGGCTATCTAAGGCTTTTCCGTCGACAAGAACTTTTTTATGAGTTATAAACTGCCTTGCTTGTTTTGATGTTGTTGCTAATTTTTTATTCACTAAAACTGTTTGTAACCTTCTGTTTAGAAAATCTTTTTTATCTAAAGATAATACTTCTGCTATAGAGTCAACTTTTAATCCAACTTTATTTAATCTATTAAAAAATTCTTTTTGTTCGGTTTCTGTTGCAGAAATTAGTTTTTTTGCTTTTTCTCTTATTTTATTAATTTTTGCGTCTGCCTTCCAAATCTCTTTTTTATTTTTTAAGCCAAATTCTGTTTTTATTTCAGCTTCTTCATCTATTCTTGCCTTGTCAAAAGGCCTTCTTGGTTTTGAATATGATTTATGTTTTCTTTTCATTTTTATTTCTTTTTCTTTTTAATTCCAGCCCCTTTAGCTCTGTTTTTTCTAAAGTTGCTTCTTGTTCTTTGGCCTCTTAAAGGTAAATTGCTCATGTGCCTATATCCTTTATAACTTTTTATTTTCTTTAATCTTTTTATATCAAATTCTTTTTGTAAATCTAAATCACTTCCTAAAAGATGTTTATCTTCTCCAGAATCCATATCCATTCTTCTGTTTAAAATATATGTTGGAAGTTTTGGGTCTTTCATGAAAGCTGTTATTTTTTCAACTTCTTCAGGAGTTAATGAACCTATTTTTCTATCTTTATCTAATTTTAATATTTGACATATTGCATTGGATAATGTCCAGGATATTCCTTTTATGTTTGTTAAACCAGGATAAATTTTTATGCCTCCCTCTATGTCTTCAGAGAGGATTCTAACCATTCTATCTTCATATTTTTGTTGTGTTTGTTTTGGGGTTTGTTTTTCTTCCATTTTATGATGTAAAAAGATTATATCTTTCCATTTCTGTTAGTTCTTTAAATATTCTTTTTTGGACAGCTACCTCTGGATCGGGTAAATTTTGAATTTTGTTTTTCATATCTTCAAAAGATTTGAAAGGTTCTTCTCGTCTTTTAGTGATTATTTCATTCATATGTTTTTTTCCTAATCCTGGAAGTAATTCCACTTGATGTATTCTCTTATTTATTGCTTCTGCTTTATTGAAAAACTCAACAAAGTCCTTTTCTCTTTCTTTAACAATCTGGTTTATAAATTCTTGTAATTGTGTTTTTGAAGATTCTGTTAATTTTTCTCTGTGGAGTCTACCAAGAATATAATATATTTTCTCTCTCTTCCCTTCACCAATATATACTTTTTCTCCTGTTTCTACAGATATCCCTCTCCTAGGAACCAATTCTAAAAGAGTTAAATTGTTCATTCCTACAGCTTGGGCTATAGGCATCATTTTTCTTTCTAAAGGATATCCATTTGGTAAATATTCTAGTACTATTGCATGTTCTTCTTTTTTCATTTTTCTTATTTGTATTTTTTAACTGTATCAATAACTTTTTTTGTTTCATCTTCATCTAGGTTTACATCTGTAAATATTTTATTTAATGCTTCATTATCTTCAGGCAATAAGTCTATGACTTTGCTTATGTGCTTATCATTTATTTTCATTGAGCTTACTTCTTCAAGTTCTTTTCTAAATTCTTTTGCTTGTTTGGAAGTTACTACTGTAAATTTTTTTATAAATGCAGGCATATCTGTTTCATCTGTTTTCTTAGTATATTCAGATGCTTCTGCCATACTTACTGATTTACTTTCTTTTATCATTTTGATTTAATCTCTTTTATTTTTTTTAAATGTATTGGCTCTATTAAAAACTTCTTTTCTTTGTCATGATCTTTTATCGCTACAACATATGCTTTTCCCCTCTTGCTTTCGACATTGCCGGTTCTTCCTTGAAGTCTTACAGGAAAGTTTGATTTAATAGATCTTTCTTTAACAACGCAAACTTTATCTCCTTCTTTAAATTCTTGGAAGTATCTACTAAGTTGTAATTTTCCACGTGTTCTAACTTTCTTTCTTCTAACCATAAATTACTCAGAAAAAATCTATTTAAAAAACTATCTTTTACTCAAAAATAAAAGCTTAATAAAATTTATTATCTGTTATATCTGTTAATGTTTCTGGTGGATGGTGCTGTGGTAAAACAGGCTCTGTATGGCATAAATCTCCTTTCTCACGTGCGTTCTCCATATTCTTGACAATAGCATTAAACATCTTTTCACCCCATACACTTTTGCCACATCTTTCACAAAAATCAATTACATTATCTTCGCTAAGTTCGGTTGAGCAATATAAACATTTTTTTCCCATAAAATTAAAATCCTCTTTTTTAATGAGGTATGAAAAATAAACTAGTTTTTAAACTTTTATGTAGTTTTATGAGATTTTTAGAAAATTATTCATATCTTAATGCATCTGCAGGTTTTAATCTAGCTGCTTGCATTGCTGGAAGGATTCCTGATAGAGAGCCTATGCAAAAGGAGAATGTTAATGCACCAACTATTAGATACCATGGAAATGAAGCTTGTAACAAAGGTGTTCCTAATGCTATTGTAGCAATATATTCTGTACCTAATCCCATTCCTACTCCTATTAAGACCCCTATTGCTCCTCCTACTAAACCCAATAAACCTGATTCAATTAAAAATATATATCTTATATCTCTGTTTCTTGCGCCTACAGCTTTCATTGTTCCTATTTCTTTTGTTCTTTCTAATACAGCTGTATACATTGTATTCATAATACCCACACCCCCAACAACTAAAGATATAGCTGCAATACCTACTAAAACAGCTTGAATAACTCCAAATATACCTTGAAATGTTTCTAATAATTGGTCAGAAGTTTGAACAGAGAATGTTTCTTGATCTTCTTTTTCATTTCTAAATTTTCTTAATTTTCTTTCTACTGTTTCAGCAACATCAATAGGATCAAAACCTGTTGCAACTTTTGCTATCATATAACTTTCTTCATTTTCATTATCTAATACTTCTCTTAATGAATCTTTTGGAACATAAAGAGCACCATCATCTGCTGAATTTCCTATTTTATCAACAATACCTATAACTTTGAAACTTGTACCTTCAATTTCAATATTACTTCCTATTCCTAAATCTTTTTTCCATTTATCTCCATATGCATGATCATATCCTACTACTAATTTATTTTTTTCTCCATCTTTGAATATTCTTCCTTCTAATATGTTTATTGAATCTATTTCAACAAAGAATTCTAAATCATCTGGCTCAATACCTGTTGTAAATTCAATAGAGATTTCATCTTTATATTTAATCTGGCTTGATTTCATTAGATAAGAAGCTACCCATTCAACTCCTCTTGAATCTTCAACAACTTTTACATCTTTACCTGTTAACATTAATGATTCACTTGTAACAGAACCTGGTGGGCCAAATGTGCCTCTTGGTTGAATAATTAATTTATCACTTCCTAATTTTTCAAACTCATCACCTATGTAATCTTGTAATCCTTGTCCAAGAGAAATCAAAGCAACAACAGCTGCAATACCTATGAAGATTCCAATCATGGTAAGCCAGCTTCTAAGCTTTCTTCTTGTAAGATTGTTGAATGCCAATGAGAAATAGTCTTTCATTTTAGGAGTTATCTCCTATTTTTTCTTCTTTTTCTTTTCTTTAAAATTCTTCGAATAATATACCATAAAATAATTATAACAACAACTAATGGAATTGTATAATTTGGTTTGTCTACTAATCCTAATCTTTGGGCTGTTTCTAAATCATATGCACTAATTGTTACTGTTTTTGTTAACATAAACTCTTTGTTTGTTGCATCTTTGAACTTAATTATTACAGGTAAACTTATTAATCCTGATGCTGATTCACTTATATGGATATTATATTCAATTGTGTCAAAATCATCACTATCTAAATCTCCAATATATTGTTCTTTTTCAGATAAGAATCTTATTCCTGTTGCATCTCCTGCAGATAGATATACAAATTTAATATCTGATAATCCTGAATTAATTATTTTAATAGATAAAATACCTTCTTGGCCCTTAATTAAAGGTGTTTGAGAATCAACTGAAAGAGTTAATTCTGGTTCTGAATTTATTGTTATACTTATTAATTCTGACTTTGTTGAAACTTCCCCTTCTTCATTTTCATATGTAATTATTATTGGTAATTTGTATATTCCTGAGTCTGCTGAAGGTAATGCTATTAGTTTAAATCCAAATGATTCATCATCTCCATCTTTTAATTCATCTAAAAATCTTTCAGAACTTGTTTGATATGGTGCAAAAGGCACATCAATACTAGATAAATCTAAATTTACATTTAAATTAAATATATCATATTCAAAAATGTTTTCAACTTCAATAGAAATTATTATTTTTTCACCTGGTGCAACTTCTGTTGGATAACTTGCAACATTTGTTACTGAAACAGCCGAAATTAATGTGATTAATACTAATGTAAAGACCAGGCTCATTAATATTAAAGTTGTTTGTTTATTCATTTTTAAATTTGTGTGGATATGGTTTTATTTTCTAAATCTCCAAAGGGAAGAAAACTAGAATTTTCCCAATAATTATTTCTATAGGTCCCATTTATTTCAGAGTGGGTATTAAGTTTTGCTGTTTGTTCTACGATGCAATATCCTCTTTTAGTTACTCCATTAAGCTTTTTTGGGAATAAAAAATATGCAAGGATTTCTCTAGTAGATCCTTCCAAATAAACTTGTTTACCAGAAGGGTAATCCCCAATTGCAGGGATCTTTTTACCATTAATTTTTAATGTTTTTAATTTCATTTTCTGTATATTTCAATCCCATTTTGAGTATTTAAATGTTTCTATATTGTTACTACTTAATAATAACATATACTAAAAGATTATTTCTTTTTCTTAACCTGATAGTCAACTATCTTACCATCTTGGATTTTTAAAACTTTGTTAGCATATTTTGTCAGATTTAGATTATGTGTAACTACTATTATTGTTTTTCCTTGTTTATTCATATTTACAAAGAGATTCATAATTTCTAAGCCTGTTTTTGTATCTAAATTACCTGTAGGTTCATCTGCAAGTATTACATCTGGATCATTTGCTAATGCTCTTCCTATAGCAACCCTTTGTCTTTCTCCACCTGAAAGTTCGTTGGGCATATGTTTTCTTCTATGTGTTAATTTAACAGATTCTAAAATTTCTTCTGATCTTTCTATTCTTTCTTCTTTATCATATCCTTGAAAAATCATTGGAAGAGATATATTTTCAATTGTGGTTAAAGTTGGTATTAGATTAAATGTTTGGAATACAAAACCTATTTTCTTTCCTCTTATCTGTGCTAATTCAGATTCCCTTAGACTAGCTATATCTTCATCTTCAAGATATATTTCTCCTTCAGTGGGAATATCTAATGCCCCAACCATATTCATCATTGTGGATTTACCTGATCCAGAGGGCCCAATAATAACTACAAAATCTCCTTGATTTATTTTAACATCCACCCCATCCAGAGCTTTAACTATGCTTGTTCCCATTTGGTAATATTTTTTTACTTTATCAAGTTCAATGATTGTTTCTTCTTTTTTCATTTTATACTATTATTAATCTTTGGCAGTTTGTTTTAGTAATAATATCATATACTCTTGCATCATATTTTAATGTATTTATTCCTGCATCAACAGCTATTTTTTCTATATCTCTATATTTATTTGCTGCTATTCTTGCACCCAAATTCCATAAACCAACCCTATAATTTCTATTTAATGTTTTTTCTAAAATATTTAATCTTCTTTCAAGTTTTGTTATCAGTTTGTTTTTATCCATCTTAAGTTTCTCAGAAATCAGTCTGAGGCTGTTCACCCCTAAGAATAGTTCTAAATATATGTATTTAAATCTGCCTATATCTTTAAATAGGCCAAATAAGATATATTTTTTATGGAAACAACACAATCTAATATCGAATCTTTTTTGGCACAAACAGTTATAGATCCACATACAGATCCAATAATAAAAAGAAGATTGTTTGCTCATTTAACTAAACAATATCTTAATTTTGGAGAAGATTCTAGGGAACAAAGAAGAGAAAATTTGAGGGGATATATAAGTGATTTCAAGGTTCTTTTAAAAAGATGTGAAGAAGAGAGGCCAAAAAATATGCCTTATTCTGATGATATATTTGGCCAAATTCCCAATCTAAAATCTATATTAGGTTCTAACCTCTATTAAATTTTAACATATATAGTAAGTTTTAAAAACTAAATTAAAGAAGTAATAACATGATAATTCCAGTTAGATGTTTTGCATGTGGTAAACCTATTGGTCATTTATGGGAAGAATTTAAGAAGAGAACAGAAGTAGATGGTGAATCTCCTAAAAAGGTTTTAGATGAATTAGGTTTAGAAAGGTTTTGCTGCAGGTCTATGTTTTTAGGTCAATCAGATATAATCAAGTTAACTGGTAGATTTAAGAGAAGTTAAAATGAATTTTAAATTAAATTGGATAAAAAGTGCAGGATCAGTTGTTTTAGGATATGTCCTCATGAATATACTATTTTATTTCGAGAATCTTAAATTTGAGTCAGGCATGGAAATTGGAACTCCTCCTCAAATGTACCTTATTGTATTTATCTTCTTTTTAATCCTAGTTTATGTTATCTGGAGCTTAATTCAAAAAAAGAAATAATTTAATCATTCAACTTTCCATCTAGATTTATATTCGCAATTATCACAAGTTATTCTTATTTTATCATTTCTTATTCTTATGCTTGGCATTTGATAAGGATTCATGCATTTTTTACAGAATAATTTTCTTTTATCTTTTAAAGGTATTTTATGAGACATTGCTAATTTCTTAATTTTCTTAACTTCTTTTGGACTTTTTGAAGGAAGATATTGGAAAAATTCTTCAATTTGTTTTTTTGCTTCTTTCTTTGATATCTTTTTTTTCATATAACTTATAAGTAATATTAATTTATAAAAATATAGAAGAAGACAACTTGGTGTTTTGGCATCTTGTGGGACACTACTGACACCAACATAGGAAGCTTAACTTCTGTGTTCGGAATGAGAACAGGTGTTTCCAACCTATTATGGCTGTCTTCAAATCTAGGTATTTGTTTCTGTTTATAAAGCTTTTTATATTTGAAAAGAATTATATTTCTAAGCGGGAGTGCCGGAGTGGTCAAACGGGCTGGACTTAGGCTCCAGTAGCTTAGTGCTTACGAGGGTTCGAATCCTTACTCCCGCACTTATATAAATCTAAT
>CAZQAV010000004.1:0-20206 GCA_964591395.1 Candidatus Woesearchaeota archaeon
ATGTTAAACTGGGGTTTAAAGGTGCATTAAAAGCTGCCCCCCCATAAACTAAGTAAGCATTATCCCATTCCCCTGTTAAATTAAAATCAAAACGAACACCCCCAAGATAAGGATATATGTTATCAAATATTTGAGGAGCATAACCTATTTTTGTATCAATATCAAACCAGTTTTCTTGGTTTACATCTCTGTTCCCAATTATTCCCCCAGACAACGCCCCTTTTTTAAAATTAATCCCTTGTGAATACATTGGACTATCTAAAAAAGGAAATCCCCAAAATCTTGAAGAATTTACTAATGTTCCTTCTAAGTTTATTTTTGTGGGGTTTGTTGGTTTAGAATCTTGTGCTTTAACATTTCCACTAAGAGCTAAAAGTCCTAATCCTGTTAATGCTATTTTTTTGAATAGGTTTTTCATTTTATTTATTAATTTTAATATTTTCTTCTTTAACAGCATCAAATAATTCTTGATATAATTTAGCTGTGGGATGCTTCCTACTAATAGTTGCATTTCCCCAATCATCACCTAATACTGCATAAGTTCTCAAAGTATCTGAAATTTGAAATCCAAAAGAATCTGTAAAATATGTATCTAAAGTCCCATCTTTACCAAAATCATAGAACTCTCTTTTTTCAGAAGGTAATTCTTGCACATATAAATCAAAACCAGGTCTTGAATAATGTTTAATAGAAGATTTTTCATTATTTCCCACACAACTTATTAATGTGCCTAATAATATTGGTAAACCCACTTTTTTCACTCCTCCCCCAATTATCTTTAGTAATTTTTTCATCTTACTTACCCCCCAAAGCTTTCTCAAATAATACTGCAAACGATTCTGCGAAGAATTCTGAATTTAACCATATAGCTGTGTCTTCTTTTGCTGATTTTGGTGAAAGATAGAATAAAACTTCACTTCTATCAACAATAAAGAATTTGGCATTTATATCTAATGTTTTTGCTTTTATGCCTAATTTATCTGATAATTCTCTTATTAATTCTCTATCTCCTGAAAGACCTAATTTAACCTTAATACCATTTTTTTCAAGTTTGAAAAAAGTCTCTTTAAATAATTTTAATTTAAGTTTTATTTCTTCTGCATTTGTACAAATCATAACTTCTTTTCTTGCATTGTCAATAAGTTCGCTTAAATGATTTGAAATATTTGATCTTCCTTTTAATCCTGCTGATAATTCTCCTCTTTTAATAGGATCTATTCCGCCTTTGTATAATTGTTCAAGTTTTTCAAATTCTTCTGTCTTTTTTATATTTGATAATGTTATCATTCTTTCTTCTGCATTTTTTCTAACATTATTTTTAAGTTTTTCAAGAATCATTTTTGGTTTTACACCAAGATATTTTACAGGTTTTCCTAATTTAACAATTGCAAAACCTTTTTTCTCTAAACTTTCTAATACATCATATGTTCTTGATCTTGGAACACCAGACATTTCAGCTATTTGGCCTGCAGATGCAACACCTTTGCTAATCAAAGCTAACCAAACCTTTGTTTCATAAACATTCAGATCAAAATAATCTTTGATTTTGTTGACTAATTCTTGTTTTAATAACATTTTAATTTTGTGCCTCCGATACTTGCTCTAATTGTATTAATTTAGGGAGCATTGCTTCAAGATTTCTTTTATCTTTCTTTTTAAATTTATTTGAAGTATTTATAGTTAAAGTGAGATTACTGAAATCTATACGCATCAAATGTTTTTTAAACAAATTATAGGGCCTTGTAGAACTGTCTGGATCATAAGGTAAAGACTTTACTTCGTTTTGTTCATTTAATTGAGCTATAATTTGTTCCTGTATAATTGGATTTGCTGTAATGGGGTATATAGTCATACCTTCTTTTCTTACTAACTTGTAAGTTATTTCTTTAGTTTTTGTGTTTAATAAGGGTATCATTTTAATTTGGAACCTCCCTTAAAATAGCGGGCCCTAAATCCTCTAAAATCCTTGTTAATCTTTTTAATGATTTTTTTTCTGTTAAAATTTTCTTATTGTCTACCGAAATTTCAAATATATCCCCATTTCCAAAATCATATTTGCCTGTATTATTATTATATTCCGCAGGTTCTGTTAAAACAACTACATCAGGATGATCTTGTAATATGTCTTTTGCATGTAAATAAAATATACCTTCTGAAAGATTTCCCTTACAATTCACAATAAGTTCGTATTCTCTTAATTTTCTTCCATTATTATTAGTCATTTTATGTAAGAACCAATAGCACTTTTGCTTTATAAAGCTTATGGTTTTGTTACTTTCTTGGAGTGAGAACAATAGGGGAATATACTTAAAAAACCCATATTAAATAACTAATTGCCATACCTAAGAACATTCCTGCTGAAATATAAGGCATTGCAGGATATGCCTTTTTCTTCGCTAATATAAATAAATATGTTAATCCTAATGTTGCTCCCAATAATGTTAAAAGAGCTGATCCTAATCCTAATGTTTTAAGCATAACCCCTGCTGTAATTATTGGAAAAATAACATCTCCTCCACCCAATAAAGCTACATTTACTTTGATTTTTTTGTTTTTAATGCCTTTCTCCTTCATTTGCTTCATCTTGAGTTTTACTTTTTTAGAAGCATAAGGTACAAAAAATCCTGAAAATATGTGTAATTTACTTATCTGGTATTTTACCATTTTTTGCATAATTCCTGATTTCCATACAGCCCACATATCATATATAGATATTAATATTAAAAGAATAATAATTGTGTATATATTCAATAAAGAAACAAAAATAACCCCAATTCCAGGATATATCATAAGTTCTGTTATATTATGGACAATAATATTTCTATCAACTATCTTAGAAAGTGCTAAAGGAAGAGCAAAAAGCAATGCAACTAAAGAAACATATTTTCCTTGAGGTAATAATGTATTGATAAACAAACTTAAGGCAAGAAGTATAACCATAAAAAACCAAATACGCATTACTATTTCTAGATTAAATTTTGAGATCAAAAATAAAAGAGAAATAGCTATGATAAAAGCAAATATAATTGAATAAAGATAACTGTTGTATTCTGCTTGTTCTTGAACTTCATATTGTTCAAATCCGTATGGTAGTTCATGATCTTCTGATGAATAATAATCAATAACATATAAGCCAAATAATTGAGTAACAATAAACATTGCTAAGATGATTGAAGTTACTTTTAGATTGTGTTTCACTTTAATTCAACCTCAATGTTTCTAAAAGTCTTGGAACATTTGTTTCAACTCTGTTAAGCTTGTAAAGAGATGATGCTAAATCTAATGATTTTGAAACTTCACCATGATTTACAATAATTCTTTTTGGTTTTGGCCTCAAATTATTAAAGAAGTTTATTATTTCATTTCTTCCTGCATGAGGGGACATTCCTGTAAATAAAATAGCTTTTGCTTTTAGATCTATCTTTTCTCCATTATCGGGCATGGTAATTATTTTACGTCCTTCTTGTATTTGTCTTCCAGGTGAACCTGGCCCTTGATAACAACTAAGCATGATTAAATTTTTTGGATTGTCTGCAAAGTGTCTTAAATACTCTACAGAAGCACCCCCCATAAGCATTCCAGATGTAGCTATAACAACGCATGGTCCTCCTTCAATAACATCTTTTCTCTCTTGTGGCGAACCAACTCTTGAAAATACATCTGATATAAATGGATTTTTATCTTGGAAAATTTGAGATCTAACTTGGTTACTTAAAAAATCAGGATAAGCAGTATGTATACCATTAATATACCAAATCATACCATCCACATATATTGGAACTTTAGGTAACTCTCCTGTTCTCATAGCTTCTTCCATTCTAAGCATTGTTTCTTGAGCGTGACCTAGACCTAATTCAGGAAGTAAAACTTTTCCTCCGTTGTCTAAAGTTTCTTTGATCATCTTAATAAATTCTTGTTCTGTTTCTTTTCTCGGAGGTAAGATATCTGATTTAGAACCATATGTTGATTCTGTTATTATTGTTTCAACTCTTGGGAATTTTGTCACAGCTGGATCTAATAATCTTGTTTTACCATATTTAAAATCTGCACCATATAATAAATTGTGGGCACCATTTCCTATATTTAAATGGATCATAGAACTTCCCAATACATGTCCTGCATTATAAAGTGTTAATCTAACATCTGGAGTAATATCTGTAACTTCATTGAAATTTAAACATATACTGTGCTTCACCATATCTTTAACATCTGTTGAACTAAAAAGTGGTTTTGTAGCTTGTTTATATGCCACACCTATAAAATCTAATGCTAAAAGAGCTGAAATATCTCTTGTGGGTTCTGTCATATATATTGGGCCCTTATATCCCATTTTATATAAATAAGGAACTAATCCTGAATGATCTAAATGAGCATGGCTTAAGATCACAGCATCTAATTGTTCTATACTAAATTCAGGTATATTGAAGACAGGGAATTTATCTTCATCTCTTGAAGAAACATCTATGCCACAATCTAATAATATTTTAGAATTAGGTGTTTGCAATAATAAACAACTTCTTCCAACTTGTCTTGCAGCACCTAAGAAAGTTAATCTAACCCATTCTTTAACTTTTTCAGGATTCCATTCTTTGTATATTTTTTGACCTATTGAATTTAAGAATTTTCTTCGATAATTATTATTTGCATATAAAACACTTCGAATATTTTCAGTTATTTTAGATTTAATTGCAGGTGACCTTTGAACTTGGGGAGTCCATAATGTTTGATTTCGTATGTCATCTAATATTGAACCTTGTTTTCCAATAACCATTCCCGGTCTTTTTGCTTCTATAACGACAATACTTCTATGGGGATCAAATAAAATTTCTTCTATTTCAGCTTCTTCAGGAACAATTTTTCTTATGTCTTTTTCTGTTTGTTCTTTATCTGGTAATATTTTAGGATCTATCCTAAGTTCTATTCTTTTTTTTACTTCATTAACAATTTCTTTTATCTTTGATTCTCCCTCTTTGAAAAATCTTTGATTATCTGTATATAGAACTATGTTTGCTCCTTCAAAGCTTGCTTCAGTTATATTTCCTCTAAGCTTTTCAGTTATTGTTTTCAAGATATCCATTTTAAAAATTAAATAAAATTACAGTTTTTCAAAAGCCTCTTTTTTGATTCCATCTTTGGTTATAGAAAAAACATCTAGACCATATCCAGAACCAACATCTCTTTGAGTAGATGATTTTATAGCTTCTTTTGCCAACTGAATTCCTTCTTTTACAGTCATATCTTTTTTGTATTGTCTTTCTAATAAACCAAGAACATAAGGCATACCAGATCCAAAGTTTGCGTCATAATCTTCTATTTTTTGTATTCCTCCTGAAGGATCTATCGAATATAATTCAGCTGTACCATCTTCATTTATCCCCCCTATTAAACTTCCAACCATAAATTGAAGCATTGCAGGTTGTCTTATAGATTGATAAATTATCGAAGCTGTTAAATTTGCAGATTGTTTTACAGTGGGTCTTGATCTTGATTTTAAATGTTTTAATCTTAATTCAGCTGCTGTTATTTTTATTGATTTCTGTATATCTGAAACCATTCCTGTCCCTGCAAAAAGTAAATAATCATTAATCTCTTTAATTTTATTAGAATCTTTGCTCATAACAATTGTTCCTGCTGTAGACTGCTTATCTGCAGCCATTACAACTCCGTCTTTACATACAATTCCCACAATAGTTGTTCCGGATTTCAAGATTGAATTTTTTAACTCTGAGTCCATTTTAATGTTTATAGAATCAATTCTCTATGAAAATCAAGGGGATTTTAATTTTATAAAGGTTTCGATTGGTGGTTTATTCCTCCCTCTCAGAAACACCATCAACTTTTTTGAATCTTATTAGATTTTCAACAAAACCTTCTATCTTTTGTTCATGACTAACTATTATCAATTGAGCTACATCTAATTCATGAAGCACATCTCTCATCTTATCTAATTGTTGTTCTGAAAAACCATCTGTTGGCTCGTCGAGAATAACTAAGTCTTTTGTTTTTATTTTACTTAGAAGAGAGTTTATAACTTGATTTAGAGCAAGCCTATATGCGAGAGCTATTGCTGTTCTTTCTCCACCTGAAAGATAAGCATAATCAATTTCATAATCATTATATTCTATTATTGGCGTAAAATCATCACTTAATCTTATATTAAATGAATCAGATACTAACATTCCAAACCATTCTGTGAATACTTTTGAAAATTCTGTTTGAAGTTTAATCATCACATTTTTTTCAATAAAGGAGATAACAGGAGAGAATTTATTAGATAACCAATCTTCTAATTTAGAAATATATCTGAGTTGCTTTTGTATTTCTTCTGTTTTAGATATTTTTTCTTTTAATTCTTCTATTTGGGTTGAGAAAACTTCTATTTCTTTTTTTAATTCAGCTACTTTAATTTCAGCCATTCTTTCTTGATTAAGTGCTTGTTCAAGCTTTTGATTTATTTCTTCAAATGTTTTTTCAAATTTACTTAGATGAGTAATAGATTGATGTAAACTTTCAACATGCTTACCCAATAGTTCTATATCTTTTTCAAAAGAAAAATTTATTCTTTCAAATTCAGAAATTCTTTCTTTTTTCTCTTTCATATTTTCAAATTTAACTTTTAATAATCTTAAATCTTGTATTTCTTTTTCATTAGAAGAAATTTCCAACATTAATTTTGTATTTTTATCAATTATTCCTTTTTTTTCAGATTCTAATGATTTTATTTTCTCTATATTTTTTGATATATCTAAATCTAATTTATTCACTGCATTTGACTTATAGACCGGATCAACATCTTGTAAACATGTGGGACAGATATCAATATGCCCTAAATCTGTTTTTACTTTTTCACCATCTTGGTTTTTCATTTTTAATGAATTTATTTGAGAAGTGATTTTTACATTTTGTTCATTAAGATCTTCTCTTCCTAATTTTTTAGAAGAAATTTCTTGTTCTAATTGTTCTATTTTAGATTCGTCAAACTTTACCTCTTCTAATTCTAAAATTTCTCCTTTAAACTTTTGTATTCTCTTTATATTTTCTAAAATAGAATCTTTCTTAGAAGAGATGATTATTTTTGTTTTTTCTATTTCCTTTTCAAGATCTTTTTTTTCTTCTATTTTTCCAAAAATTTTCTCTTTTTCTTCTTGTATTTCTTTTCTCACTTCTGTTTTTAAAAAAAGTTCTTTTTCAATAGATATTACATTATATCTTTTAGCTTCAAGTTCTTCTTCTTTTGAAGTTATTTCTTCTTTGCTTTTTTCAAAATCAGCTGTCAAAGCTTGTTTTAATCTTTTTTCTTCTCTAAGTTTTGCGGTTAACACAGAAGTATTTTCTAATATTTTTTTATATCTATCAATTCCAAAAACATGTCTTAAAGTATTTAACCTAGTTGCTGGATCTTGAACAATTATTTGCTTCATTTCTTCTTGCGGGGTATATACTGTAAATTTATACAATATATTTTGTTTTTTTGAAAATTCTTTGGGATAATTTAGAAGTTCAAGTACTGTGTTCTTTAATTCCATAACAGAAATTTCTCGTTTAGTTCCATCAACTGTTATAGCACAATAATCTTGGGATATGCTTTTTGCCCTTTTTAATGATCTTTCAATTTTGATTTTTTTATCATCTACTTCAAATTCTATTATTACCCCCCCTTTATTTTCTCCGTTTCTTAAAAGAGAGGATCCTTTTTGACCAGGTTGTAATCCAAATAATGCAAATTCTATGCCTAAAAGAATAGATGTTTTACCAGAACCAATATCTCCTGATAATAATGTTGAACCCTCTACAAAGTTAATTTCTTGATGTTTATAACTTCTAATATTATCAATCACTATCTTTTTTAGTTTCATATTTTGAAAAACCTGAATTAGTATTTAAAGATAATTGTGATAAAGGGGATAAAACAAAAACTTTATAAACTAAATAGCCATTATTCATGTGTATGGATATTGGTAAGAAGGATTTGCTTAGAATTAATCATGGGTTTGGAGGTAATCTTAGAAGTAGCTCAAGTTTAGATTTTGCCTTTAATAGAATAAGTAAAAAGAAGCTTGGATTTTACAAAAGATTGGCTTATATGTTTAGAGCAATACTTGTGGATCATCCATTTTCAGATGGGAACAAAAGAACAGCTGCATTTGTTGCATTTTCATTTGCAACAGAAGAAGAAAAACAAGTGAATAAAGAATTATTAATACACCACATAGTTTCGATAGCAAAGAACAATATAACTGAAATAAGAAATATAGAAAGGAGATTAAAAAATGCAATCAAATAAAATAAAAAAAATATTGAAAGAGAATAAAGAAGTTTTCCAAATACTTGAAAGTTATGACCATACTAAAGAACTTCCTTTTCATAGGAAAAGAATAGATGTGACTTTATCTGTAAATGTTATTAATAAATTAAGAAAAATAAAAGACAAAACAGGTAAACCTATTTCACATATTATAGAAGAAAAATTTATCTAAAATTTTAAAAGTTTTTTCGAAGAATCTAGCACTCTCCGGGTGAAATTGTCTGTTGTTTCACCTTCTTGTTTTTCTACTGATAAAGCATTCATTAATTGGGGGATTATCTCATTAAAATCAGAAGGATTTTTTTCTGAATATATTTTTATAGCTTCTTCTTCAACATTTTCTGTGTCGGTTATATCTGCTTCTATTTCTGTTTCTTTTGATTTTAAATCATGTGTATTTTTTAACATAAAATAAACATTTTGTCTTTTAACATAATCTTGTATATCATTAAATTTGATATCTGAACTTTTTCCGTTTTCAAGAACTCCCCTAACACGTAACAAAAGAATTTTATTTTCAATATTTCTTCTACTTATTTCTTTTAATATTTGAGATGTTGCTTCAAGTGCATCTTTTACCTGAATTTCAATATACTCTACATCTTTTAGTTTAAGATCAATTTTTCTTAAACTATTAGGGGATTCTGTATCTACAATATAAAAACTTCCATGATTTAAATCTTGAAGTTCTAAAAAACTATTTGGAAAAACAGGACCAGGATATACAAATTTATCATATTGAAAATCTATATGCAAATGACCTAAAGCATAATAATCTGCTTTTGGTAATCCCTCTGTTTCAATTGCATCTATGGGTAATGAACCTACTGCCTTATCAATTGTTGTATGTAACATAAATATTTTAAACATTCCAGGAGCATCATTAAATTTTATTTTTCTAAGATCCTTTACTTCTAAACCAGATTTTCTTCCAGGATAACCATATATTGCATTTCCTTCAAAAACTGTTGGATTTAAGATTATTCTATCATCTCTTTCTTCTGAATCACATATATTTTTGCAAAAACCTGCTTTTTCTAAAACATCTAAAAAGGTTTTTCCAGATACAGAATAATCATGTGACCCTGCAATGATAAAACAAGATATTCTTGCTTCTTTTAATTTTTTAAATATTGCAAAAGTTTCTTTTAATATGTCTATTGAGGGATAAGGAGTATCAAATAAATCTCCTGCTATTAAAACAAAATCTAATTTTTCTTTTATACACACCCCTATTGCCTTTCTAAAAGATTCCATATTAAGATCTTGTAATTCTTGTTGTTTCCATCCACCTAAATGGACATCTGCTATGTGTGCGAATTTGCTCATGATATTTCCCTATAGATTACATAAAATTGACATTGAAAAGGTATATAAAATTGATTGTGATAAAAAGATATTATTCAAGTTTCCATACCTGAAGTTCTTCGTAAAATATCTTTTTTTTGGCTATTAATTCTTTTTTAAAATGTCTGAAATCTATGTCTTTTGAAAACGAACTTGTGACTATATATATTTTTGTTTTATTGTTTGAGTAGTTGCTTACTTGTTCTAAAAATTTGTTTAATATTTCACTTCCTTTTTTTCCACCTGTTGTAGCTAATTGTGAATCCCTAGGTTCTTCTTTATTTTCATCTTCAGGTAGATAAGGGGGATTAAATATAATTATATCATATTTTCCGTTTATATTTTCAAAAAGATTTGATTGAATTGAATTGAACCCTAAACTTTTACAATATTCAACAGCTTTTTTGTTTATGTCTCCTGAAAAAATATTTTCTTTTTTCAAACCTGCTTTCAAAGCTGTTTGAAGTTGAATTCCTGAACCACAACCTATTTCAAGAAAAGTTAAATTTGGATTTCTTTTTAATAAAATAGGTATTTCTTTTTCTAGGATATGGGATAAAAGATATGAATCTTTTTCAGGTTGATAAATTTCTGCCATGAATTTTAAGAGAAAGCATTATTTAAAAAGGATATTAGGGCATCTTTAAATACAAACATAGAGATTAATGCCCCAAAAAGTAACACTAAAAATACAATTAAGGTTATTGTTAATCCAGATATTTTTGATTTTTTATTATAATTAGATGCTATTTGTTGATTCATTTGCTGAGGAACTTGCGCAGGTATTTGTTTAACAGCTGTCGCAACTTGCTGTATATTTTGTTGAACTATTTGTCCTGGTTGAATTGGCTGAACAGGTATTATCTTTTGGGTAGTGGGCATTCTTTGCACAGGAGATATTGATTGTTTTGGTGCGTCATCAGAAGAAGGAGCTTGTTCAGATATTGGTTGAGTAATAACTCTGGGAGTCACAGGTTGTTTAAATTGAATAGGTTGACCCTTATTATATGATTGAAGAGCTTTTGCAGCTTCTTCTATATCTTGTTTTTTATAACCTGAATTATAGAAACTCATCATCCCACTTTTTAATGTTCCTCCCAAGCCTGTTGATCTCTTTAATCCTTCAAAAATTTCTTCATTTACCATATTAAATTATAATATTTAGAACTTTAATAGTTTGCCGTCTTGAGAAAGCATTGCTGTTTTTCCATCCTTATATCCTAATTTTTCAGCTATTTTTATCATAGGTATTTCTTGGGCAGGAGAACCATGTATTGGGATTATATATTCTGGTTTTGTCATTTGAACCATCATTGTAACATCTTCTTCTCTTCCATGGCCTGGGGCATGTAAGTCTTCTATTATATT
Organism: Candidatus Woesearchaeota archaeon; assembly: GCA_964591395.1. GTDB lineage: Archaea > Nanobdellota > Nanobdellia > Pacearchaeales > GW2011-AR1 > CAZQAV01. The sequence goes on from CAZQAV010000004.1 coordinate 11,021, forward strand.
TACCCCTTGTTTTTTTAGAACTTTATCCATTCTTGATCTTGCTTCTATATTTTCTTTTACAGGTATAACTCTTGATGCAAAAAGCATATTATCTCCTGGCTTAAACATAAAAGGTGTTTTTCCTTTGGAAATTCTATCTAAAATAGAACCTTCTTCTGCTTGATGCCCTGTACACACAATTAAATAATTTCCCCTATTTTTTTCAACTTTTTTTAATATAGAATTTACTTGATTTCTATATTTAGCTATTTTAATTTTATTTCTGAAAGGGCATTCTCCAACTTCAATGGCGCTATTAACATATTTGTCTAAACTTCTTCCTAGAAAAATTATTTCTCTTCCTGTTTTTTCTCCAAATTCAACAATACTTGTTAATCTTCTTATTTGAGATGAAAAAGTAGACATGAATAAAGCACTTTTTCTATCTCTAAGCTGAGATAAAGTCTTACGTATTAAATCTCTTGCATGTGTTTCACTTAATGATCTCCCTTTTTCTCCTGAACTTAAAGAATTTATTATCAATACTTTTACACCTTTATTTCCTATTTCTTTCAATTTTTTATAATTTGGGGGGTTTCCAAACACGGGGGTATCATCAAATTTAAAATCAGCTGCATAACATATTGTTCCTTCTGGAGTATGTAATGCTAATATAGAAGAATGTATTGTTGAATGTGTTACATGTATAAAATCTATTGTTGATGTCCCACTTCTACCTGCTATTTTTGTAGATGAATCTGGTTTAACAATTTTTATTTTATTTCCGATAGATTTTTTGCTATCTTGAAGAAGTTCATTTAAAACAGAAATTGTAAAAGGTGTTCCCATTATAACTGCATTTGGATATCTATGGGCTATGTAAGGTATTGCCCCAACATGATCTAGATGAGCATGTCCTATGAAAATTGCTCTTACCTTATCTGTCCAACCTAATTTATCAAGAACAAGATCATTTGATATTGCCCCTGCACTTCTTAATTGTTCTTCAGAATACATTTGAACTCTTTCTCTTCCTTGTAATTCAATAAGAGCAGGTATACTAACACCTGAATCAAATATAAAAACATCATCCCCTGCTTTTACAGCTGTCATGTTGTTTCCAACAAATTCATATCCCCCGATTGTGCATATTTCAAGTACCATCTTTTTATTTTTTATAAAACGTAATCCTGGTTTAAAAAGTCTTTTGAGAGATTATTAATTAACTTTTCTCAAAATTCTCTCTATTCTGTTATAATGTATTTTAGAATAAATTCTGTTCTTAGCTATAGGAAATAATGCTCCCTGATTTATGCTTGCAATAATTGGCAAGGAAACATTTTTGTTATTAAATAATATTCTTATTAATTTTCTTCCTAATGGATAAGCCATAATTTGATGATAACCTTCACTACCCACAACTTTATAGTTTTTATTTTTTAATGCTGTTATTGATTTTTCTACATTTAAAATTTCCATGAAAAGTAGTTTGTTATTACCTTTATAAATCTTTATTTTCAATAAAAATATAAACCTATTTTTCTTGATTAATTTATGAAACCTCTAAAACCATCTATGAGGGAAAAGAAAAGATATCTTTTACTTAGAGGTAAAAACTTGAAGAAAAATGTAGATAAAGCTATATTAGAATTCATAGGTGCTCTTGGAATGTCAAAAGCATGTCCTAATTGGATAAAATTAAAAGGAAATTCAGGAATATTAGCTGTGAATCGGAAAGCTTTGAATCATATTAGATCCAGCTTTGGTGTTTTCTCCGATAAAATTGAGGTTCAAAAGATAAGTGGGACATTAAAAGGGTTAGAAAAGAAATAGAATGTTGTTTATATCCCTTACCAAAAGCATTTTTTGGTAATTTTATATTTGTTTTAGGAAATTTGTTTAATACCCATTGGGTAAATGTATTAGAATTTGGACCTAAAAGCATATATTTTTTAGAATAAGGGTATTTTTTGTGACAATTTTTTAAATATAAACTAATTTTTTCTACATTAGAACCTTTTTTTCCTTCTAATACCCCTATTAATTTACTTTCCCATGTTGAATGTCCTATATATGGAAAAATTCCCATTCCTTTTGTTGGTTTAAGTGCATAAGATGAAGATAACCTTTTTTGTTTCCCCCATATTTTTCAAAAAATAATACTTCCCATCTAGAAAGTTTTCCTTTATTTGAAACAACAATCCATGTGTGGGCTGCAGGACTTAAAGGAAGTCCTGTTGGAGAAGAAAATATAAATATTTGGTGTTTATTTTTTTTAATTAATTTCTTGAATTCTTTTTCATCCATTGATAAGTTAAAAATTGGGTGTTTAAAAGGTTTGGGTAGGAAGATAGAATAACCAACCAAAAACCTTTTAAATGATTTATTCTACTCACTTTTGTAAGAGAAAAGAAAAATTAAATTAAATATTATAAATTTCTCAAAATATAGATAAAAAACTTGACAAAAATAAGTTCAAATGGATATACAAAACCAAACAATGGGATATGATAGAACAGCAACAATGTTCTCACCTGAAGGTCATTTATTACAGGTAGAATATGCTGAAAAAACAGTTAGATTAGGTAGTGCAAGCATAGGTATGGTTTGCTCAGATGGGGTATTCATATTAGCAGATAAAAGAAATGAAGATAAACTTGTTGTTAAAGAATATGCTAATAAAATATATGAAATTGATTCTCATGTTATTGCAAGTGTTGCAGGGATTATTGCAGATGCAAGAGTTCTTGTTGAAAAAGCCCAAGTATTAGCTCAACAGCATAGAATTACATATGATTCTGAAATAGAACCTGAATTAATAATAAAAGATATTTCAACTATTAAACAACAATTTACACAATATGGTGGTGCAAGACCTTTTGGAGTTTCATTAATGGTTGTGGGAGTTAATAAAGATAAAGGTGAATTATATACAAGTGATATAACTGGTAATTATTCTTCATATCATGCAAATGCAATAGGTGAAAATGATGATAAAATAAGAGATATATTAAAAGAAAAATATAGTGAAGATTTTGCACTTAAAAGAGGAGTTAAAGTTGCATTAGAAATATTCAAAGAAGTTAAAGGAGATAAATTTGATGAATCTAAATTTGAATTAGTTTTCATAGAAAACAAAGATAAAAAATTAAAAAGAAAAGAAGGAACAGAATTAAAGAATTATATTCATTAAGAATTCTAAAAAATATTATGACACAAACTATAGCAAGAATAAAACAGACAGGAAAGAATTTTGAGATATTGGTTGATTTAGATGAAGCTATTAAATTCAAGAAAGGGGAAGTTTCTTCAATTGAAGCTGAAGGAGATAAAATATTTACAGATTCTAAAAAAGGAATGGTTGCATCTACATCGGATCTTGAAAGTTCGTTTGGAACATCTGAATTAAATGCTGTTGTTGAAAAAATCATCAAAAATGGTGAAGTTCTTTTAACACAAGATCATAGAGATGAAGAAAAAGAAAAGAAATACAAACAAGTTATTGATTTTTTATCTACAAATGCTGTTGATCCTCAAACTAAAAATCCCCATACAGCTGAAAGAGTAAGAAGAGCATTGGATGAAGCTCATGTTAATATTAAAAATACGCCTATTGATTCTCAAATAAATGATATTATTATGGAAGTTAGTAAAGTATTACCAATAAAATTAGAAACCAAAAAGGTTAAAATAGTAATTCCCGCTATACATACAGGAAAAGCTTATGGGGTTATAGCACAATATAAAGAAAAAGAAACATGGCTTGATAATGGAGATTTAGAGGTTATCGTCGCTGTCCCTTCAGGAATGATTATGGACTTTTATGATAAATTAAATTCAGTAACTCATGGAAGTGCTGTTACAGAAGAAATTAAAGAAGAGTAAGCTTTTTAAATAAACTTGAGCAAAAAATAATATAAAAAACAAAAAAATGACAAGACAAATAATAACACCTGGAGAAGTAATAGTAAAAGGGGATAAGTTTTTACCTGGTGAAGGAACAGAGAAAAGAGGAGAAGAAATAATTGCTCTTAAATATGGTTTAGCTGAGGAAACAAATAGGCTTGTAAAAGTTATACCTTTGTCTGGGGCATATTTACCAAGACAAGGAAATGTTGTTATAGGTAAAGTTGAAAATATAACATTTAATGGTTGGGTAATTGACATTGGTGCATCTGATAATGCTTTTTTATCTTTAACAGAAGTTCCAAGATATGTTAATAAAAATGGTTTAGATGAAGTAATGGATATGGGGGATATGGTTGTTGCAAAGGTTTGGAATATTAACAAGAGGGGAATAGATTTAAGTGTAAAATCAAGAGGATTAGGAAAAATAGATCAAGGAATAATATTAAAAATAAATCCACACAAAGTTCCAAGAATAATTGGAAAAGAAGGAAGCATGATTAAATTAATAAAAGACAATACTAATTGTAATATCACGGTTGGACAATATGGTTTTATATGGGAGCAGGGCAATAAAGTAGAAGATGAATTACATGCTAAAAAAGCAATAATCTTTGTAACTGAAAATTCATTTTCAAGCGGATTAACAGAAGAAGTAACAAAATGGTTTAAGGGGAGTAAAAAATAAAATGACAAAAACATTTAAAAGACCTGATGGAAGAAAAGTTGAAGAAATGAGGCCTATGAAAGCTGAAGTAGGTGTTGTTCCAAATGCAGATGGAAGTGCAAAATTCTCATTTGGTGAAACAATTGCAATAGCAGCTGTTTATGGTCCTAAAAAGATGCACCCCCAACATTCACAAGATCCTGCAAAAGGAACATTAAGATGTAATTATAATATGATTAGTTTTTCTGTAACAGATAGAATAAGGCCTGGACCAAGCAGAAGAAGTACTGAAATAAGTAAAATTATGGAATGGGCTATTGATCCTGTTGTAATGATAGATGAATTCAAAAGTCAAGTTATTGATGTTCATGTTAATATTTTGCAAGCAAATGCTTCAACAAGATGTGCTGCTATAAATGCAGCTGCAATGGCTTTGGCACAAGCAGGTATACCTATGAAAGGATTAGTTTCAAGTGTATCTATAGGTAAATTAGACAAACAATTAGTAGTAGATGTAGATAAATATGAAGAAGATTGGGAAGAAGGTGAAGGTGCTACAGATATCCCTTTTACATTTACAAATAATGGTGAAATGACACATATTCAATTAGATGGACAAATAACCTCTAAACAATTAAAAGAAGCTGCTGAAATAGCTAAAAAAGCTTGTGCAGAAATTTATGAAATACAAAAAAAAGCTTTGAAAGATGCAGTAAAACTAAAATAATTTTAAAATGAAAATGAAAACCCCAAAAATGACTGGAGAAAGAATAAAAGAATATTTAGAACAAGGTAAAAGGTTTGATGGTAGGGGTCTTGATGAATTTAGAGATTTAGAAATTGAAACAGGAGTTTCTATTAATGCTGAAGGATCTGCTAGAGTTAAACTTGGCAATACTGAAGTTATGGTTGGTGTTAAATTAGGTATGGGAATACCTTATCCTGATTCGCCTGATAAAGGAAATATGATGGTAACATCTGAATTACTCCCATTAAGTTCTCCAAGATATGAACCTGGCCCACCAAAATTCCCTTCAATTGAATTAGCAAGAGTATTAGATAGAGCTATAAGAGAAAGCAAATTTATTGAATTTGATAAATTATGTATTGAAAAAGGTGAAAAAGTTTGGACTGTATTTATTGACTTATATTCTATAAATGACGACGGTAATTTGTTAGATGCTGCTGGATTTGGTATTGTTGCAGCTTTGATGACAGCTAAAATGCCCAAATATGATGAGAAAACCGGAAAAGTATTAAATGGTGAATGGACAAAAGATAAAGTTCCTTTAACAAAAAATATCCCATTATCATTAACTGTTCATAAAATAGGTAATAATTTAGTTGTTGACCCCACATTAGAAGAAGAAGATTTATGTGATACAAGAGTTACAATTGGAATGACAAATCAAGGGATATCTTCAATGCAAAAAGGAAAAGAAAAAAGTTTAACATTAGAAGAATTTAACAAAATATTAGATGTGTATGAAAAAGTTTGGAAAGTAATGTTTAAGAAAGTTGAAAAAAGTTATAAATAATAAAATTTATATTTAAAATAAAGATGGAACAAAAATTTACTAAGTATGAAAGAGCAAGAATTCTTGGCGCAAGAGCATTACAAATTTCTATGAATGCTCCTTTATTGATTAAAATGAATAAAGAAGATTTAGAAAAAATTAATTTTGATTCTTTGAAAATTGCTGAAACAGAATTAGATTCAGGTATATTACCTATATCTATACATCAACCTTATCCTGAAAAGAAAGAAACAGAATTAAAAAGAGAAAAAGTGAATAAAGTTAGTGATGCTAAAATAGAAGAAATTGAAGCTAAAGAAGAAGAGGAAATTGCAAAAGAAGGTGAAATAATGGAACTTGCTCAACCTGAAGATGAAGTTGAAGATAGTGAAAAAAGTGGGAATGAGGAATAAATAAGAATAAGTGTTAATTCTAGAGTAGTTACAAAATAGAAAGGTTTAAATATGTTGAATTTGATTGGGGGGTATGATGGAATATACAAAACAAGAAAAGGAAGCAAGTAATAGTGGTTTTATTAGTGGGCTTATTGTTGCAGGTTGCATATCATTGTTATTAGGAAAATGTACAAATATATCTATTCCCTCAGAATTAGAAAGAATTGCTTCAACAGATTCTACTAGGTCTATTTTTTTAGGTGAAAAGTTTGGAAAAGATGCTATTTATATTTCAGCAGAAAGTGGAAAATCTGTTCTTTTAAATGATTATCTTAACACCCATTTTAGTGATTATTATGATCGGAGTATAGAAAAAACAAAAATAATGAGAGATATTCATGGTTCAAAGGGAGAATAAGAAAAAATTATAAACTGATTTTCATATTTCTATATATGGTTATTGTTAAAGAGGTATATGCTAAATCTATATTAGATTCTCGAAAAGAAAAAACAATTGAAATTCATATTAAAACAAATGTTGGCAGTTTTTTCTCATCATCTCCGAATGGAAAATCAACAGGTAAAAATGCTGTTAAAGTTTATAAGAAAAATATTGAAGGAGATATTAAAACATTAAAGAAATTTAGTGAATATTTTTCAGATGAGAAAATTGATAAATTTGATGACTTGCGAAGAGTTGAAGATATATTAGATGGTAATGTTGGGGCAAATACATTTGTTGCTTTTGAATATGCAATTTTAAAAGCCATTGCAAAAGAAAAGAAAAAACAAATATGGCAATTGATAAATCCTGGTGCTAAAAAAATGCCCCGCCTTTTAGGTAATTGTGTTGGAGGGGGGAAACATGCTCATATTGATAAAAAACCTGATTTCCAAGAATTTCTCTTGATACCTAAAACAAAAACATTGAAACAAGCTTTTGAATTAAATAAAAAAATTAGAGAAAGAATTAAAACAAGTTTAAAAATAAAAGATAAAAAGTTTAAAGGTGAGCCTAGCGACGAGAAAGCATGGCAAACTTCATTAAATGAAAGGCAAGTTTTAGATATTATCTCTGATCAAGGTGTTGATATTGGATTAGATATTGCTGCTTCAAGTTTTTACAAAAGAAAAAAATACAATTACAAAAATCCTTTATTGAAAAGAACTCCTGATGAACAAATTGGTTATGTTTCTAATTTAATTAAAAATTTTGACATATTTTATATTGAAGATGGAATGGATGAAGAAGATTTTGAAGGTTTTGCAAAATTATTAAAAATTTTTCCAAATAGTTTAATTGTGGGGGATGATCTAACAGTTACAACCCCAAAAAGATTAGAGAAAGCTATAAAACAAAAAAGTATTAATGCAATAATTGTAAAACCCAATCAAATAGGTTCATTAATTAAAGTTAAACAAGTTGTTGAATTAGCAAAAAAGAATAAAATTAAGGTTGCTTTCTCACATAGAAGTGGAGAAACAAATGAAAGTGTTCTTGCTGATTTAGCTTTTGGTTTTCAAGCTGATTTTTTTAAATGTGGTATTGTTGGTAAAGAACGTGAAGCTAAGTTGAAGAGGTTGGTTGAGATTGAGAAGGGGTTAGGATGAAAACAACAAATAAAAAATCTACAAAAATAAAGAAGTTTTTTGATAACTTAACTTCCCCTGTAACTGTATTAACATTATTTGCTTGCCAAGGAATTTTTTTAACAGTATCAATTATTCTAATTTTTATAAATACCTTAATTTTAGAAATTAATTTTGTGCTTCGAATAATAATTCTTCTTGTAATATACTCAATTTGTATTTGGTGGATTTATCTAGGATTTAAAGGAGATGCACATGTTAAAATTCCATTAATAGTTTACTCTATTATTTTTTATATTATATTTATTGCTTTGCTAATTTTTAGTCTGATAAACTAAATAGAAAACCTTTAAAAACATAATTCTCTCTCATTTCTTATGGCAAATATTATTAACAAAGTTAAAGAAGAAATTCAAGAAGGAACTAAAGCTGTTGAAAAAGTTGCTAAAAAAGTTGGGGAAAAGATTGAAAAGGCTGAAGAAGCAATTGAAGAAAAAGTTTTTGATAAAGGGGAACCTACTGAAGAACTTACAGGTAAAGAACTTGAAAAGGCAGCTGAGAAAGAATCATTAGATTCATCAAATATTGAGAAAAGAAAAAAAGCTTTGCTTGAAAAAGCTGCTAAGTTAAAGAAGAAACTTGATGAAGAAGAACCAACATCTGAAGAACTTAAAGAACAAGTTAAAGTTAAGAAAAAAACAGATATGCTTATTCCTCTTGAAGAATATGTTAAAGCAGGAATATATCTTGGTACAAAAGTTGTGACTCCTAATATGAAAAAATATGTTTATAGAAGAAGAGCTGATGGATTAGCAATATTTAATACTGATTTAATAGACGAGAAATTAAAAGAAGGAATTGAATATTTATCTAAGTTTAATGCTAAAGACACTATCTTAATATGTAAAAGACAAGCTGGTTGGAAAGTTGCTGAAAAGTTTGCGGAATTAACAGGTATAAGAGTATTTACTAAAAAATATCCTGCAGGAATATTGACTAATACAACATTACCTGACTTTTTTGAAAATGAACTTACAATTGTAACAGATGCGTGGATAGATAAAAATGCTTTAAATGATACATTAAGGGTAAATAAAAAAGTTTTAATGATATGTGATACAAATAATTTTTC
>CAZQAV010000005.1:0-18040 GCA_964591395.1 Candidatus Woesearchaeota archaeon
CAAGGAGATGTTGCTAGATTAATTATTGATAGACATTTTATGAGAGATTTAAAAGGTAATTTAAGAAAGTTTAGTCAGCAAAGTTTTAGATGTGGAAGATGTAATACTATTTATCGAAGACCTCCTTTAGATGGTAAGTGTGTTACTTGTGGGAACCCTAAATTGATTTTTACTATTTCTTATGGAAGTATTGTTAAGTATTTAGAGCCAGGATTAGATTTAACTAGAAATTATAATGTTCCTGCTTATATTATACAGGACTTAGAATTAACAAAAAGATATATTGAAAGTATATTTGGAAGAGAGACAGAGAAGCAGGAAAGTTTAGCTGAGTGGTTTTAACCCTTTTGGGATGTATTATTTTGAATAATTTTTCCAGTATACTTTTTATTAACAATTTCACCAGGAACTATAATAGAAGCCATAGCACCTCCAACAATTAAAGATTCAAGTACAAAATCAGTTGTACTACCTTTTCTTTGTTCTTTAGAGATTTTTTCTAATGTTTTTGTTGCATGTCCTAATTTTACAATTTGCCCAAAATCTTCTGGAATTCCATCTTTAAAAAATCCTTCTAGGTCAGTAAGATATGTAACTCCATTTTCATAAAATTCTCCTAAGGATGCCTTAACTTGTTCATTTTCAACACCACTTTTTAAGGAAGAATCAACCTCTTGTAATATTCCCCCCACTTCTTTAATTAAACCTGTGGGAGTATTTCCAAAATATAATTTATATGCTTCATTAGCTGGTGTATTAATTACTATTTGTTTTGCATCTTGGATATTTTCTCTTAATTCTCCAACTTGATTATCTGTTTTTATTGTATATTTATTCTTTAAATGTAAAGCAGTTAAAGTTCCTGCTGTAGCACCACAAATTTTTATGAAATTTCTTCTCTTTATTTGTTCTGTAGTATTTGTAGCTTCCACTTTTTCTTTCAAAGAAGCATTTGGACCAGAATAAGAGAACATAGCCATTATTTCTTCATATCCTAAAAGTAAGGCAAGTTCTCCCCCATACAAAACAGTATTAAGAAAAGACTGAGATAATGCCCCCATTTTCTCTTCATTAATATAAATTCCCCTCAATTTATCTTTATCTAAAAGGGGATGAGATTGTAAATAGGAAAGTTTAGAATTTAAATCATCCTTATTATTTTTCCAAGAAGAGACCCTGTTGTGATTAGGGACATTATCTGGTTCTCTCCATTTAGTAACAGGTTTAAGCCCAGATTTCATTTTACCATCATATCCCACATAAGTTTTAAATTCAAGTTCAGTTGTATGAAATTGTGAATTATAATCTTGAGACAAATTTTCTAAAGATTCAGAAAAACCTTGACCTATATTCTTAAATTTATCTATAATTTGGGTATTTTTAGAAGAAGTAGCTTCTTGTGTATTGATCCCATAATGGATTCTACTATTTTTAAAATTGCTATATAATATTCCAATTAAAGGGAGGGTTGACATTAGTTCTAAACCTCGCCCCATAAAATTTCTTTTACTGTGATCAATCTGTGTATTTTCCATTTTAAGCTAAAAAAAAGAATGGGATAGGCATTTATAAAACCTTTTATTGTTACCCCTTTTAAATAACAGTAATTAATAGTTTTAAATCCCAATCAAATAAAAAACAATAGTAGGTAATAATAGACAACCCATCATGTTTGTTCTTCTGATTTTAAGGTTGATACAATATAATCCCGTAAATGTAGATATTATGAAGACTATGAAACCGAGGGGTTTTGATATTGCAAGAATTATTATTGATAGAAAGATAAGAATGAATTTTGATAATTTTGTATAATTTATTTTATGCATTTTTGTTGAAAAATATTTTGCAATGGATTTTGTTATGAAAAAAGCAAATATTCCAGATATAAGGGCTGTTGCTAATATTAATATAAGAAGTTGGATGTTGAATTGTCCTAATATTTCTTTTATTGCAACAGCTGCACCTGTTCGAGTCTTTGAAATTATATATAGAGAGATAAATGAGAATCCCATAACAAAAGTATTTGTTGCTCCAAGAAGAACAAGAAATCCTCTTTTATCTGTATTAGCTATACTTGTACCTATTATGGCTGCTTGCCCACTTCCTAAACCTGGAAGAAAACTGCAAAGAGGAGAAGCTATTATTGAGCCAAGAAGAGGTCTGAATAAATTTACTTTTGGTTTTTCAATTTTCTGGTGCGGAATTTCTGTTTTGTTTTTTATGCTTGTTATTAAAAGAGAAGAACCAAAGAGCCCTGTTAATAAAGGTAAGATAGGTTGATTTAATTGAGATATATTAAAAACACAAAGACCTAAAATTCCTGTTAAAAGAAATACAAATAAAGCTTTAAATTTATTTTTTTCAATTGAAATAAGAAAAATAGAAACAGCAATTAAAAGATATGGAAGAATTTGTTTTATTATACCATATGTGTTATCTATTAATTTTATAGAAGGAAAAGCAAAGATAATAAGAAGAAATATTGCAGCTAAACTTCCATAACAGGTTAATAATATTGCCTGATATCCTTGACCTTTTTTTAATAAATCATGACCAGGCAAAACAGAAAGTTCTGTATCTGTATCAGGACAACCCATAAAAATAGAAGGTATAAAATCTACAAAAGTATGTGTAATTGCCATTGCAACTATAAATGTAGATAAATAAATGGGATTTAAATTTAAGAATAAAGTTGCTGAAAGAGAGATGAGAAAAGCACCAATTAAATTTATATGTATGCCAGGTATTAATCCTGTAAATGTTCCAAATAATATTCCTATTAGGATAAAGAGGATTATTTCTGCAAGCATGTTTTAAGAAAGATTTAATAATTAATAATTGTTTGTGGGATTATGAATAACCTAAAGGTCACAAGTAAGATTGATTTGATAAAAAGAAATTGTGTTGAGATAATTAATGAAGATAAAATTCAAAAATTCATGAAAAAAGGAAGTGTTTATTGTGGATATGAATGTTCAGGGGAAATTCATCTAGGACATCTTGTAACAATATTAAAATTACTTGATTTACAAAAAGCAGGTATTAAAGTAAAAATTCTTTTAGCTGATTGGCATACTTGGTTGAATAAAAAAGGTGATTGGGATTTTGTTAACAAACAACTTAAACAATGGGAAAAAGGGTTTAAATCTGTTGGATTAAAAGCAAATATTGTAAAAGGAACAACTTTCCAGAAAAAACCAGATTATTTTGAAGATGTTTTGAAATTATCTTTAGGTTTAACTGTTAATAGGGGTGTTAGAGCTATGCAACAAGTTGCAAGAGATATTGAGCATGCAAAAATAAGTCAAATAATTTATCCTTTAATGCAAGTTGAAGATGTTAAGAAATTAGAAGTTAATTTTGTTGTTTCAGGAACAGATCAAAGAAAGATATATATGATGGGAACAGATCAGGGAAAAGAAATTGGATTACAAGAAGCTGTTTATTTGTATACTCCTTTAATACCTGGTTTAGCAGGACCTGGAACAAAAATGTCAAGTTCTGTTGCAAATAGTTTTATATCTATAAGAGATAAAAAAGAAGATGTAAAAAAGAAAGTGAATAAAGCATATTGTACTCAGGGAGATATTGAAAATAATCCAATATTAGCTATAACTAGATTAGTTGTTTTTCCTAGCTTAGATAAGTTAGAAGTTAAAAGACCTGATAAGTTTGGTGGAAATATTAATTTTAAATCATATGAAGATGTTGAGAAAGCTTTTGAATCTGGAAAGTTACATGCAGCTGATTTAAAGTCAGCTGTTGCAGAATCTATAGAGAAGATTATTGCACCCATAAGGAAGAGTTGGAAATAAAGGTATATTTTCCAATATAATAATCTTAAAATAGCTTTAATTCACTGATTTCTATATGAAGGTACCAAACTGGGATGATTATTTTATGACTATGGCTTACTTAGCAGCTTCTAAGAGTAAAGATGAAAGGACACATTATGGTGCGGTTGTTGTTGGTCCAGATAATGAAATAAGATCTGTTGGATATAATAGTTTTCCAAGGGGGATTGATGATGGTGTTTCTGAAAGACAAATAGCACCTGAAAAATATTATTGGATTGAACATTCTGAAAGAAATGCCATATATAATGCTACTTTAATTGGAACTTCTTTAAAAAATTGTAGAATGTATACTACAACTATTCCCTGTACAGGTTGTGGAGGAGCTGTTATTCAATCTGGAATTAAAGAAGTTATTGTTGATGGTAATTGGAAAGTATTTAGTTCCCATGAGAAATGGCAAATAGAAGAAAAAAAGACATTAGAAATGTTTGCTGAAGCTGGAATTAAAGTTAAAAAATGGAAAGGGGATTTTGTAGATATTGTTAAATTTGGAAGAGGAGAAATAATCAAATAATTATTTTGTTTTAAACTCAACAACATCTAAATCTTTTAATTTATGTGTTAAACCTACTTTTTGCCCTGCAAATTTTGAAGAAGGGCCCCAGATTTTTGTTTCAATGACTTTTTTTGAAAATCCGTGGAGGATTTTTTCTGCAACATGTTTTACTGTTGAATTTGGTTTGAGAATTATTGGTCTTTTTGTTTTTTCTTTACCTGGTTCTTTTGTAAATACACGTATGTTGTCGAAACTTTGAAAGATTTTTTCTTTTAATTTATTAATTCCTTCTTTTGTTTTTGTTGAAATGAGCACAAAATTATGTTTTTTTGAGGAAAGAGTTGCAGATAGTTTTCTTTTTTCTTTTTCATTTAATCTATCTACTTTATTAAAGGCAATAATGATTTTAGCTTTTGATTTGGGAAGTTCTTTTTTTATTTCCAAAATATCTTCTAATTTGTCGACGAGGATTACTCTTGTGTCTGCAGTATTTACAACCCCCCTATCATAATAATCTGATCCAAAAGCAGGAACCTCTATTAATTGTATGCTTGTTCCTTCATAACCCATCATACCTACAACAGAATGTGTTGTTGCAAAATTATGGGGAGTTATTTTAGGTTTAGCATGTGTTAGAAGAGATATAATTGAAGATTTACCTGTATTTGTTTTTCCAATTATTGCTGCTTGCATATCTTCTTTTTTTATTCCTTTAAAACTTGATTTACCTGATTTTTTTTCTTTTTCATGAGAAAATCTTAATTTTTTTAGACGGGTTTTTAATTGCTTGTTAAGATTTTCAGCACCTTTATGTTTTGGAGCAAGAACTAACATTTTCTTTAAACATCTTATTTTTTGTTCTGTTGTTTGAGCTTTTTCATATTCTGATTGAGCTCTATCAAAGTGTGGTGAGGCATTAATTGGCATAATCTTTTAAGTTAGACTAATTTTAAAAATATATGGATAACCTGAAGGTCACAAGTAAGAAAAAATTTATAGAAAAGATAATCTCAAAAAAAGAGCTTTCAAAATTACCTCCAAGAGATGTTCAAATGATTTTTAACAGATTTGATGGCCCTGAAAGTTCAGACTATGAAAAATTAAAATTAACAAGAGCTTTTCTGATGAAAGTTTATACTTCTTTCTTAAGTAGAAAGCTTTTGAATTTAAAATATAAAGATGTTGAATGGGTTTTAAAGAAACATAAGTCAACAAAAGAAAGATTACCTTATTATAAAAAAATATATGGGAGAATTATTCCAAAAGAATCTGTTTCAGTGATAGATCTTGGTGCAGGTGTTAATGGGTTTAGTTATGGTTATTTCAGGGATTCTAAAGTTAATTATATTGCAACCGAAGCTGTTGGGCAACTTGTTGGTTTAATGAATCTTTATTTTAAAAAAGAAAAAATAAAGGGGAAGGCCCACCACATTAGTTTATTTGATTTGAAAAAGACTAAAAAATTGATTAAAGATGTAAAAGGAAAGAAGATTATTCTTATGTTCAAAGTTATTGATTCTTTAGAGGTTATGGAGAGAAATTATTCTAAAGAAGTTTTAAAAGAGATTGGGGGTTTAGCAGATAAAATTGTTTTGAGCTTTGCAACAAAAAGTCTTAATAAAGGACAAGGTTTTTTTGCGCAGAGAAATTGGGTTTTAAAATTTATAAAAGAGAATTTTAAGGTATTAGATGATTTTGAATATGGTGGGGAGAGATATCTTGTGTTTAAGGGAGTATAAGAAAGTTTATAAGAATTCAATTTCTATTAAATATATTAATTAAATAAAGAGGATTAAAAATGGCACAACCTGTACAACAATCTGCTACTCAACCAGCTCAACCTGCTGCAGCTCAGAAATCTGCTGCTCAACCAGGAGCACAACCAGCCAAGAAGAAATCAAAATGGTGGTTATGGGTATTAGTAATTATAATATGTCTTGCACTAGGTATTTTTATAGGAACTTTCTTTTAATTAAATTAGTTTTGTTTAATAATCTAGAATAGAACTTTGAAAAATGGAATCTAAATTTTATAGAAAAGTTTTGAAAAATGGAATGACTATCTTATTTGAAAAAAGAAATCTTCCTGTTGTGAGTGTCGCATTTGCAGTAAGACAAGGAGGGATAAATGAGAATATCAATGAAAAAGGAATATCTCATTTTATAGAACATATGTTGTATAAGGGAACCCCATCTAGAAATTCTAAAAAAATAGCAGAAGAGATTGAAAAAAATGGTGGAGAATTAAATGGTTTTACAGTTGAAACAATGACTGCTTATTGGTGTAAAATGCCCAGTAAACATCTTAACATTGCATTAGAAGTTTTAAGTGATATGGTTAAGAATCCTTTATTTGCACAAAAAGAATTAGAAAAAGAAAGAAAAGTAATATATGAAGAAATGAAGATGAGAAAAGATAGGCCAGATATTTATGTTTATGATACTATTCAAGAATTTCTTTATGGAGGTTCTTTAGGAAAAAGTTTAATTGGTGATGAAAAAACAATGGGGGCTATAGATAATATCAAGATGAGAAAAAAGTTTGAAGAAATATATACCCCAAATAATATGATTTTATGTGTTGTGGGCGATGCTAATTTTGAAAAGCTAGTTAAGTTTGCTGAAAAAGAATTTGGAAACAATAAAGGAAAGATTTTAAAACAAAAAATTAATCTAAAAAATAATTCTAAAATAGAAAAGAGAAAAGGTATTGATCAAGCTAATTTGATTTTTGCATACCATGTTCCTAAATCTAATAATAAAAAATTTTATGCTGCAAAAGTTTTGAGCACATTGACTGCAGAAGGTATGTCTTCCCGTTTATGGTCTGAAATAAGGGAAAAAAGAAATATGGCATATGCTGTTAAAGGTTATTCAGATATTAATTTAGATTATGCTCACAACGGGATTTATGTGGGGACAACAAAAGAGAATGTTGAAAAAGTTAAAAAATTAATATTAGATGAATTTAAAAAAGTTGCAAAAGAATTAAAAGAAGAAGAATTAAATTCTGTTAAAGAACAAATAATTGGGAATCACCATATTTCTATTGAAGATTCTAGATCACAAATGGCTAATTTATTGGGTTATGAATTAGATGGAGATGCAAGTGAACTTTATAATTTTGAGAAAAATATTTCAAATGTTAAATTAAAAGATGTTAAAGATTTAGCGAATATTAAGCAGCATAGTTTTTTTGCCCTTGTTCCAGGAAAATAACTTTAGTGATTTAAAAGATAAATATTTTTAAAGGAATTTACCTTCTGTTTTTTATGAAAAAAGGTGTTGCTGTTGCATTTGTTTGTTTGAGTATATTTTTATTAGTATCTATGCCTGTTGTATCTGCAGGTTGGTTTGGAGATTTAATCGATAATATTAAAGATTTTTTTAATGAAGCAAGGATAACTGGAAATGCACCAGAAGCAAGTGAGTGTGATGATTCAGATGGGGGGGTAATTTTAACAAGTAAAGGTACATGCACTGGTCCTGGAACTCCTGGAACAGATTACTGTGTTGGTTCTACAAGCGTTAGGGAATATTCTTGTGTTGGGGAAACAGATACTTGTACTGCTGCAACATTTCCTTGTGATTCTGGACAAGCATGTAATAATGGAGCTTGTGTAGTTGTTGAATGTGGTAATAATATTTTAGAAGCAGGAGAAGAATGTGATGATGGAAATACTAATGGGGGAGATGGATGTAATTCTATATGTGTAACTGAAACTTTTTTAGAGTGTACAGGAAGCATTCCTTCTAATTATTGCGATCAATTTTATTATGCTCCCTATGGTTGTGATGGTAATGCTCCTTCTGCATGTGCAGATACTAATTGTTTACCAGATCAAGGCCAAGGTGAGCTTTGTGATTGTACATTAGTTAAAGATTGTGATGATTTAACAACAGCATCTGATTGTAATGCTGTTCCAGCTTGTACTAGTAGTTATGGGTATTGCGGAGATGGTATAAGAACAGCTGGAGAAGATTGTGATGATGGAGATAATACTAATGGCGATGGATGTTCAAGTATTTGTGAGGTGGAAAGTGGTTGGACATGTACAGGCATTCTTTCAGTATGTACTGAGGTGACTATTGAATGTGGTAATAATATTTTAGAAGCAGGAGAAGAATGTGATGATGGAAATACTGATGGAGGAGATGGATGTTCTACAACATGTGGTTTGGAAAATGGAATATGTGGTGGAACTAGTTCTGTTGGAGTTATATGTACTTTCTCAAATGTAGTTAATGATCAAACAGAATGTACAACAACAAATTCAGAATATTGTGAATGGACTGGATCTGCATGTGCTGCAAAATCATGTTCAACATGGGATAATGATATTACTACCTGTGGTGCTAATGGTTGTACTTGGGGTATTCCTCCTGGATCTTCTCCAACTTGTGGGAATAATAATATAGATGGAGCAGAAGAATGTGATGGAAGTAAGTTAGGTGGAGAAACATGTATATCTCAAGGTTATGCTGAGGGAGGAACTTTATTTTGTTATGCCTCTGGACATGCTGATGAATGCGAATTTAATTATTATAAATGTCGAGGAACTCAAACTAGCACATGTGGAAATGAGGTTATAGATGGTAATGAACAATGTGATGGACCTCAATTAGGGGGAGAAACATGTGTAACCCAAGGTTTTGATTTGGGAACATTAAGGTGTGATCCTGTTTTATGTAGATTAGATACTTCAAGTTGTGCAATGGATCTTGTATGTACAGATCCTGATGGAGATAATAAAAATGTTGCTGGAACATGTATTGGTGTTGATGGTATTCCTCATGCAGATGAATGTTCTAATGTGGCCGTTAAAGAATATATTTGCTCTGGAGATAATTGTGTGTCTAGTACTCAATCTTGTGCTTCAGGTTATTCATGTCAAGGCACAGGAGGAAAATGTGAGTTAGATATAGAATGTGGTAATAATGTTGTCCAAGTTGGAGAAACATGTGATGATAATAATCAGGTAAGTGGGGATGGGTGCTCAAGCACATGTCAAATAGAATCAGGTGCTTGTGAGGGTACAAATTTAGTAGATTGTACTGCATATAATGGAAATCCAGAATCCTGTGATACAAATAATGCATGTGATTACCTAGGAACAAAATGTATGAAAAAACAATGTGATTCTTTTAGCGGAGGTGTTTTATGTAATCAAGTTTCAGGATGTAGTTGGGCAACATGTACAGATGCTGATGAAGATGGTAGGGGTGTAAGTGGTCTAGCTTATTGTGATACTCCAAACGAAATGGATTGTGATGATGCTGATGGAGATAGGTTTCCTGGAAACCCAGAGATATGTGGTAATGATATTGATGAAGATTGCGATGGATCTGATTTAGATTGTGCAAGCACATGTACTGATTTGGATGGGGATGGATATGGAAACCCTGCTTCAAATGTATGTGACTATTCTTTATTGGATTGTGATGATGCTGTTGGAAGTGGAGAAGATATAAATCCTGGTGAGGTAGAAGTATGTGGTGATGGTATTGATAATAATTGTGTTGGGGGTATTGATGAAGGCTGTATATTTTATTCTATAAATAGTTTAGATGTAAATACTGCTGATCCAGAAGTATGGGAGAACTCAAAGGTACCAATATCTTGTAAATTTAATGTAACAAGTAATACAGAAGATTTAACAAATTTAAATGTTGGTGGGTCATGCATTGTTGCTTCTGTGAATACTGCAACAGATGAAGATTTTAATGCATGTACTTTTGTAATGGATGGAGAAGATACTACAAATAATTTATATTATAGATCATTTAAATGTGATGTAGGGGAGATAGGAGATAAGGGAATAAGATGTGGTGTTAATGAAGGTGAAAGATGTAGGATAGGTATAAATCCTTCTTCACAAATATCTCCTTTAGTTGTAACAACCCCTTTAACATGTCCTAAAAATAATTTAAATCAACTTTCTTTGGCAGCAACAGCTCCTTTTAATCTTGGTCCTTCAAATGATTTAGTTGATAAGGAATTAGAGTTAGAAGAAGTATTAATATTTAGTTGGGAAGCTACAGGATTATCTTCTTCAGATAATTTTGATGTAATTTCAGAAGCTGGTTTATATGAATTAAATAGTCAATGGGAAGTAGATAAAGATATTGAAAATATTTCTTTTGTTTCAAATTTAGATTCTGCTGAATTTTCATTAACAGCTCCGTCTGCAATTTTAACAGATGATGAAAAATATAGAATATATGTAAAAACAATAGATAAAGATCAAAATCAATTTTGTGTTTTAAATAAATATGATGTAACTGTTCTTGGTGCAGAAGGAGAAGATGGAACAGGATGTACTGGTTCTTGTGTTGATTTTAGATATAATTCAAAAAATTCTGTTACTATAAGTAATTCTCAGAAAATAAGTTTTACTTTAAATGGGGTAACTTTACATAGTATTAAGGTAACAGATATTTTCCCATCTTCTGCAGATTTTGAAGTAAGATCAGATCCTGTTCTTTTAACATTAGATGTTGGTGAAGAGCAATCTGTAGATTTAGAAGGAGATGGTATAATGGATATTCTTATTAAATTAACCCAAATAACAGGAGGGGTTGTTTCTCTTGATATAGAATCTCTTGCAGCTTTTGAAACATGTACAAATGGACAGATAAGAGCTTGTGGTGTTGGTAATACAGGAACGCAATTTTGTGTTGGGGATGGCTGGGGAACCTGTACCTATAATACTGTTGGGCCTGATGATGATATAATAGATTTAAATGGACCAGATGATTTTGTTGGAGGAGATTCAGATTTTCCTTGGGTAATTGTTTTAATTGTTGGCATAGTTATATTAGCTATATTTGTAATGATCGTTGTATTTAAAAGAAAATTTAATAAAAAAGTAATGGGTGATGGAAGTGGTGTTAATGCTGCTCAACCTGGTCAAGGTCCTAGAGGACAACCACCTGCAACACCTATGCAAAGACCTCCTGCAGCACCTATTCAAAGACAACCAATTCAAAGGCAACAAATGCAAAGACCACCAATGAGAAGGCAATAGTTTTTTATAATTAATCTTAAAAACCTTATTTATTATGTGTGATTATGTTTATTGTTAAAATACCGGGTATAAATGGTTTAGGAAAAACACAAGGTTGTGAGAAAGCTGGAAATGCTATTTTGAAAGCTGTTAAAGATATACATTCAAATGAAAATGAAATTCCTATTGATAAAAAACTATTTGATTTAGAAGAGATTCATTTGGATAATTCAAATATTGAAAAGAGTAATGAATTAATATATAAGAATTCATTAGAGATGTATAAAGCAAAACCTAAATCAATTTTTTTAGGTGGAGATCATTCTATATCATATTCAACATGTAAAGCTTTTTTAGATTATTGTAATGAGAAAGAAAAAAAACCTTGTTTAATTGTGTTTGATGCACATGCAGATTGTATGCAACCTATGAAAGAACCAACACATGAAGAATGGTTAAGAGCTTTAATAGAACAAGGGTTTCCTTCTGAAAATATATTGTTGGTTGGGGTAAGAAATTTGTGGAAAGATGAGATTAGTTTTTTGAAAAAAAATAAGATTCAATATGTTAAAATGAACATGTTTGTTGATAATTTAGAAGACACATGTGATACTATAATGGAATTTTCAAATGGGAAAGAGCTTTATGTTTCAATAGATATAGATGTTGTTGATCCTGTTTTTGCACCTGCAACAGGATATTGTGAACCAGGAGGATTGACTTCAAGACAATTTTTATATATTGTCCAAAGAATAAATAAAATTAAAAATCTAAAAGTTGTTGATATTGTTGAAATAAATCCTGATAAAGATGTTGATGAAAAAACAATTAAACTTGGAGCTAAGATATTAAGCGAACTGATATAAAATGAGATGTTTTATTGCTATTGATTTGCCTGCACATGTTAAGTCGAGAATTTTTCATAAATTTGAATTATTATTTAAAAAAAGGTTGTTTAAAGGAAAATATACAGATAAAGATAGTCTGCATTTAACATTAAAGTTTTTAGGTGAGCTTTCTGAAGAAAAAATAAGATATATTGATAAAGATTTGCAGAAGATAAAATTTGAAAAGTTTAAATGTAAGATGGGGGATGTTGGTTTTTTTGGAGGTGAGGATAATATTAAAATTATTTGGGTAGATATGATTGCAAAAGAAATTTATGATCTAAATGAAGAAATTAATAATGCATTAAAAAGTGTTAGAAGAGATGATAATAAATTTCAATCACATATAACAACAGCAAGAGTAAAAGCTGTTGTAAATAAAAATGAATTATTGAAAGAATTAAGGAATTTTAATTTTAAGAAATTGGAGTTTGAAGTGAGTGAATTTTTATTGATGAAATCTGAATTAACACCTGAAGGACCTAAATATAAAGTTCTAGGAAGATATGGGTTACATTGATTGTTTTCTGATGCAATAATGCTTATATATTGATTTTTTGTTGAGGTTTTATGTTAACCTATGCTGGTATAGATAAAATAGAAACAGATAAAGAAAATATAAGCTATAAAGTATATCTTGAAACTTTATCAAGAGGCGATCCACATAGATATGAGAAACATCAATTTAATTTGGGGAAAATAGAAAATAAAGAATCTGGAGATATATATGTTGTGATATATAGAGAAGATGGGTATGATAGCATTTGCCAACCTATGTTTGTAAGTGGAGATAAATCAGATGCTCTTGAAAAGATGTTAAACATGGCTCAAGGACTTGCAGTGGATTTAATAAATCATACTAAAAAAGTGCATATAATAAGAGAAAGATATACTGGTGTAAATACCCCTTTTCCACTTGATGCCTCTATTAAATAATTTTTAAATTAATATTTCTTATCTACTAATTCTTTTATTATCTCTGCTTTTTTCCCAATGCAATCTTTTAATTTTTCAATTGGTGCATTGATGATGTTTGAGATGGTTATGAATTCTTTTAGGAGTTTTCTTGCTGTTTTAGGTCCTATTCCTGGAAAACTTTCGACGATGAATTGAAGTTGCTCTTTTTTATTATGGGTTTTCTTTTTTACATTTAGTGGATGTTCATATTCTTTCTTTTTTGAAAGCAGGAAAATAAACTTAGCTGTGTCTTCTGCGTTTTGTGTGAAGATAAGAGGAACATTGTATTTGAGAAGAATTGAGAGAAGGAAACCCCTTACAGAATTTGGATGCATTCCTATTTTTTCTTCAGAATCTGTGTATAAATCTTGTTCATCTATGCCCTCTATGATAAGAAGTTTTTTTTCATATTGCTGAAGTTCTTGAAGTTGATTTAATAGACGCCTGTTTTTCATAGAGGTAATAAAATCATTCACTGTTTTTCTTTCAATAGCAACCCCCCTCACAATATAATCTGCAACCTTAAGTTCTTTGAAATTAATATTAAGTCCTAATGCAACTAATTCAGAAGGTATTAATGAATTTCTTTCTCTATAATCTACATTTATTGTTTGTTTTTTTCTGAATTTCATTTTAGTTTTTCTTTTTGAAAAAATATTATAAACTTTTTTCTTTTTCATTTTATTAGAATAAGAATAAATTAGTGTTTTTATTTGTTTATACCATGGGCATGATTTTTTTCATGACCTATGCTGGATATTTCAATAAAGTCAGCTTTGCCAATTATATTTTGCATTTCTTTTGCACCAATATATGTCATGCCTGATGCAAGACTCCCCATATATCTTTCAATAATTGGTTTTATAGAACCTTTGTAAGGTATTAATGTTTGTTCTCCTTCAACACTTACTATTGATTTTTTATCTTTTCCATCTAATTTTGCTTTTTTTAAAGATACATTATAACTTGCAGAACCCCGATATAATTTGAATTTTTTTAAACCCTTTTTTAGAATTTTTCCCGGTGTTTCTTCTGTTCCTGCTAATGTATATCCCAACATTACATTATTTGCACCTGCGCCTAATGCTTTAACAACATCTGAAGGTTTTTTAATTCCCCCATCTGCACATATAGGTATTTTTCCTTGACTAGCTTCAAATACATCCATTATAGCTGTTATTTGAGGAACCCCTGCACCTGTCATGATTCTTGTTGTGCACATTGCACCAGGTCCTACTCCCACTTTTATAGCATCTGCACCTTTACTAAGAAAATATTCAGCAGCATCTTTTGTAGAGATGTTTCCAGCCATAACATCTATTTTGGGATAATTTTCTTTTATATAATCTAATGTCTTACCTGCATATTTTGAATGGCCATGAGCTATATCTATCACAATTATATTTACACCTTCTTTTGAAAGAGCTTCTACTCTTTCTTTTGCATCTTTAACACCTATAGCTGCTGCTGTTATGAATCCATGTTGTTTTATTTTTTTAATTTCATTTGCTTGTTTTTCTATTGTCATAAATCTATGGAGAATGCCTAACCCACCAAGTTTTCCAAGAGCAATGCACATCTTACTACCACAAATAGTATCCATATTAGCTGCTATAATTGGAATATTAATTGAATAATTTCTTGTTACTTTTGTTTTTAATTTAACATCTCTTCTTGAGAGAATTTTATTATATTTAGGAACAATTAGAACATCGTCATAAGAATAGCCTTTTCCAATAATTCTTGCCATACTTTATTATAAAACCTTGGAGAGATATATATAGTTTATGGTGATGTTTTATAACTTTTTTTGGATATCAAATTTCCTTCCACTTGCTAAATCTTTCTTTATGGTATCTATAGCTGAATGCATTTTCTTTTCTTTTGATCTTGATACATAATAATATGCTTCATCTCTTGTTTTTTTTGTTATAAGTATGAATAATTTACCTTTCATTAATCTCGCTGTTCTTCCTGCTCTTTGAATAGCACGTATAGCAGAAGGTATTGGTTCATAGAATATAACAGCGTTAACTTCAGGAATATCTAAACCTTCTTCTCCTATACTGGTGGAACTTAATATATTTACTTCTCCAGATCTGAATTCATTTAATATCTTTTTTTGTTCTTTTTGACTCATACCTGAACCTGATTTCATTGATTGACCTATAAAAACCTTAGAATTTATTCCATCTAGTTTATTTAATTTTTTAGATATTGTTGTAGCTGTATCTCTAAATTGACTAAATATAAGGATTTTTAAATTAGAATTATATTTTTTTTCGTTTTTGATTATTTTTATTAATTCATTTAGTTTAGGATGTTCTATTCCTTTTGCAATAAGTTCATTTGATTGCATATATACATAATTAAATTC
This sequence comes from Candidatus Woesearchaeota archaeon, assembly GCA_964591395.1. Classification (GTDB taxonomy): domain Archaea; phylum Nanobdellota; class Nanobdellia; order Pacearchaeales; family GW2011-AR1; genus CAZQAV01. The sequence goes on from CAZQAV010000005.1 coordinate 15,581, forward strand.
TGGATTTGCAACAAGTTTGATAACCCCCCTACTTTTTTTCTGGGTGGCTTGTTTAAATAAATCTTTTAGGTATTTATTGAAGATGTGTAATGTTTGTGTTTCTAGAAGTTCTAAGGCATGCTGAAGCTTTATTGCTTGAGCACAGGCACTTAAACCTATTAAATAATTAAAATTTTTATTCCCTCTTGATATAGTAGACATTATTTTCTTTTGGAGATTTATTAAATTTGTTTTAGAAGGGAAGGTGAATAAAACCCTTCTTTTTTTTAATACTTCAACATATTGGTCAAATAATTTTAATAAAGATATAGTTATTTCTTCAAATTCAGAAGGAAAATTAACAATAATTTTCTCAAATTCTAATTCCTGTAGATAAGGGTTTACATCAGGACTATCTCTTGTTCTTAACTCAACTTCTTTTATTGAAAGATTTTTACAGATTTCTTTTATTTTTTTTGTTTCACTTCCAGGAGAAGCTGTTAAACCCATTATCCTTACATGTTCTGCTTGTGATTTATATTTTTGACCAACATAATTATAATCATAATTTTTTATGCATCTATGAGCTTCATCTTCAACAAGTAAACAAACATCTGATAAAGAATATAGGTTGTTTTTAATATCGTTTGCAATACATTGAGGTGTTGAGAAGACTATGTCTGAGGTTTTCCATATTTTTTTCCTTTCATCTGCTTTTACTTTTCCTGTAAAAAGTTGCATATCTGCAAAAAGTTCTGGTAAATGTTTTTTGAATGTTCTTAGATGTTGTTCTGCTAAAGGTTTTGTGGGAGCTAAGAATAAAACCTTTTCTCCAGGATATTTTTTCATCCTATCAATAGTAAGCATAAGAGCTATCAATGTTTTTCCTATTCCTGTTGGAAGTACAACTAAACAATTTTTCTTTGAGCATGTTTCAAAGATTTTTTGTTGATATTGTCTAGGTGTAATGTTTTCTAAAAATTCCATTTTAAGTTATTTAGTTACACTAAAAATAAAGCATAACCCATAGCTATTAAAGTTAATACAGCTAGGAAACTCCATAATACTATGCTTCCTGAGAAAATTTTGTTTCCATCTAAATCAGAGAAAGGAATCATATTAAAAAAAGCATAATATATATTTAAAGCTGAAAATAAAGGATAATTCATTAGATAACCAACCAATGCAAATACTAAATTGAAGAAGATTCCTGAAGCAGCTATTAGGGCTATATGGTGTTCCGTCATTTCTGAAAAAGAATATAATCCATGTTTTTTAGCTGCTCTTGCTGTTTTAGCTTTTACATCAAATGTAAGGCAAGCTAACCATTGCACAAATCCAAATGAAATAGCTGAGAAAATTATGGGAAATAATATTCCTGCTGGAAAAGCACGTTTGAAATGTTCATGAGCCCTATAACCATATTTTTTAATTGTCCATAATTTTATTTCTATTTCAGATTCATAATAAAAACTTGAAATTTTTTTTGATATAAGATTAATTATAATGACAAGGAATATTGTTAATAAAGAATATAAAAAAGTTTGATAAGTTGAGATATCTCCAATTACAATAACTAAAACTATTAATATAATTCCAATCGCTCCAAATTCTTTTTTATTAAACATGCAAGAAGCAAGAATGTATTTTTTATAAAGATTGTTATGATTTTAATATCAGATTAAAAATATGGTTTATATAACGGAAAAGTATTTAAATGAAATTGATTAAATTCTAATATGAGAATAAAAAAGATAACAGATGTTATAGGATCAAAAGTTTACACAGATTCTGGTGACTTTTTTGGAGAAATTGAAGAAGCTAATTTGCATGAAAACAAATTATCTGGATGGAGAATAAAAGTTGGGGGACCAATTACTTCTTTGATTGGTGGAGCAAAAGGAGTTATAATTCCACACCAATTTGTTAGGGCTATAAGTGATATATTTATCATAAACAAAACAGCTTTACCAAGTGCAGACTCTGAAATAGAAGAAGTACCTGAAGATTTAATGTAAAATGGCTGAAACTATATTGCAACATTGGCTTTTATCAGACTATTTGTTACCCTTTTTGTTAGTATTCTTTATCTTATTTGCAGTTCTTGAGAGGACAAAAGTATTTGGTGAAGGGAAAAAACAATTGAACGCTTTGATATCTTTGGTTGTTTCTCTAATATTTATAACAGCTGTGCAACCTAAACTTATTGTAGGAGATATGATGTTATTCTTTGTAGTTGCTATTGTAATATTCTTTGTTGGATTATTATTATGGGGATTTGTTTCAGGAGGAGAAGCGAAAATTGAAGGGAAAATAAAAGGAATTTTTGCTGTTGTAGTTATTGTAGCCATAATAATCGCTTTATTAGTAATATTAGGTGTTCAGGACAATATATTTAACTTATTATTTGGTCAAACATGGAGATGAGCCGTGATTCGTCTGGAAAACGTTTTAATGCAGCAGATGCGAGGGTAGTAAGGG
>CAZQAV010000006.1:0-17344 GCA_964591395.1 Candidatus Woesearchaeota archaeon
TTGCAGATATAAAGAAATCTGTTTCAGGAGCTGATATGGTTTTTATTTGTGCAGGTATGGGTGGTGGAACAGGTACAGGTGCTGCTCCTGTGATAGCTCAAATGGCTAAAGAAACAGGTGCTGTAGTTATTAGTGTAGTTACAATGCCCTTTGAATCTGAGAAAGCTAGAATAGATAAAGCTGAGTTTGGTTTACAAGAACTTAGAGAAGTTGCAGATACATGTATTGTTTTAGACAATAATAGACTTGTAGATATTGCTGGTCAATTACCTATTGAACAAGCTTTTGCTGTTGCCAATGAATTGGTCAGTACTATGGTTAAAGGTATTGTTGAAACAATTACTCTTCCAAGTTTAATTAATTTGGATTATGCAGATGTTTCCTCAATTATGAAAGATGGTGGTGTTGCTGTTATTGGTATAGGTGAATCAGATACACAAGATAAGGTTCCAGAAGCTGTTAAGCAAGCCCTTACTCATCCTCTACTTGATGTGGATTATAGAGGTGCTAGCGGAGCATTGATACATGTGACATGTGGTCCTGATTTAAAATTAGAAGAGTTTGATGTGATAGGTAAAGCTGTGTCTGAAAATCTAGGTTCTGAAGCACAAGTTATAATAGGTGCAAGAATTTCTAAAGAATTTGTAGGTAAAGTTAGAGTTATTACTATTATGACTGGTGTGAGATCTCCTTATGTATTAGGAAAAGGTTTGGATGATCAAGCTAGTCCTGCAGAAAGAGAGATGTCTGATCTAGGTATAGAAGTCTGGAAGTAAACTTATTTATTTTTATTTTTTTATTTCTTATGCTGGAGCCATTCTTGGCTCTTTCATTTTTTTGTTCTTGTACTTATTAAAATAAAGAACAGTACCCAAATCTATTTTTGATTTTTTTATGCTTGATTCTTTAAATTTATGGCCCACAGGTATAACACATTCAACATTTATTTCTTTTGGGATAGTTAATACTCTTTTTATTTGACCTTCCCCAAAATGTCCGATCCAACATGAACCCAATTCTTGTTCTGTTAATTTTAATAAAATGTTTTGTATAGCTGCTCCTGCTTGTTGTTTAACATATTTTTTACCTTTTTCACCATATAAATCTACTGTTCTTTTTGAATCTGAACAAACTATAATTAAATAATGAGCCGTAGTAACAAATCCTTGTTGTGTTGAGGAAGCTATTTTTTGAATTTTATCTTTATCATCAACAACTATAAATTTAAGTGAGAAATTTCCTCCGGCCATTGGAGCATATCTTGCTGTATCTATAGCGTTTATTATTTTTCTCCAATCTGGTTTTTTCTCCAAGAATTTTCTTGTGCTTTTTCTTGATTGAATTGCTTTGTCTAGTTTCATGTTATAATTAAGGAGAAAGAGTTTAAAAAATTATTCAAAGTAAATTTCTCCGCCCCCAAGGCATTTTTTCCCCTTGTAAAGCACAATTGCTTGTCCTTGAGATATCCCGGTTATTGGTTTTTTGAGGGTGATTTTATTGTCTTTTAATTTAGATGGTAAAAGCTCTCCTACTTGTCTTATCCTTGAATATACTTTTCCATTTCTTGGTTTTTTATTTATCCAATGAGGGTTTTTCATAATTATTTTTTTTCTATAATTTAAAGGATGACCTTCTGGTGCTACAACTAAAATATTCTTTCTTATGTTTTTTCTTGCAACATACCATCTTTTTAGTTTTCCACCTTCCCCCCTTTCAATTTCAAAACCATATCTTGGTCCGAGACGCTCGCCTATTGTATAATAATATACTCCATCATGTTGACCAATTATTTCTCCTTTAGGATTGATTATATCTCCTTTTTTTGGTTTTATTTTCTTTTTTAAGAAATCTTTAAGATTTATTTTTCCTATAAAACATATCCCCACTGTTGATTTTTTATTGTAATTTTGAAAACCATGTCCTTTTGCCATTTTTCTTATTTGATTTTTAGTGTATTTACCGATGGGAAAAATGCATTTATTTAATTCTTCTTTTTTTATTCTGTATAAAAAATAAGACTGGTCTTTTGATTCATCTTTTGCCCTGTAAAGTTTTCCTTTTTTTGTTCTTGCAAAATGCCCTGTTACTAAATAATCTGCCCCTAATTTTTTCATAGCCTTGAGAAGGAGAGGAAATTTGATTTTTTCATTGCAATCAATATCAGGATTAGGAGTAATTCCTTTTTTGTAATTTTCAAACATTTTATCTATAACTTGTTTAGAATATTGTTTTTCAAAATCAAAAGTGATTAATGGAATACTTAATTTAGCTGCTATTTTTATTGCATGCTTTCTTTCATCTTGCCATTTACATTCCCCTAAACCATATTTAGAATGTGAGAAATTTTTCATAAAAGCACCAATTACTTCATAACCTTGTTTTTTCATAATCAGAGCAGCTACACTTGAATCAACACCGCCAGACATTGCTATCAATACTTTTTTTGGTTTTAATTTTTGCTTCATTTTAAGAAAACGCCCCGGGTAGGACTCGAACCTACGACCTATCGGTGTCTATGTATGTTTTAACCTAACAGCCGATCGCTCTAACCAACTGAGCCACCAGGGCATTATTTTAGATAACTAGAACTATATTTAAAGTTATTCTTTGAGACCTAGATCACCTATTTCTTGAACTTGATGTTTTTCTAAGAAAGAATATACATTTGATTGTTTTGAACCTTTGATAATAGATATAACTGCGTTTTGAGCATTTTCAATATATTCGGGATTACCAATTATGCCCACTTCATTATCTTTTAATTCAAAATAGCATTTTGTGAGATCATGTAATGTTTGGAGGGTTTTTCCTTGAGTACCTATTATCCTGGATCTTACTGTTCCCAAATTTTTTGATTTTGAATAATTTTTTATATTTAGAATTTCAAACATATAATCTTGTTCTTTAATTTCTAATGCATGTGATAGAGGAAAACCAAAATTAATAGCATCTATTACTTTTTCAGAAATATATTCATCTGTAGCTTCACCTTCAATATAAACTTCTTTGCCTCTGTTGGTTATTTTAATATTAAGAAGTTTTTCAAGCTTTTTTTTGTTTTTCAATATTCTTGGAAGTTTATCTGAGATTATTTTTTTCATCTTAGAATTCAAGTTTTTCAGATTTAAGATAATTATTCTTTTTTAACCATGAAATTTGGGTTGGCCTATATTTGAAGATAACATCTCCCTTTTCTTTATCAAGTTCCCAAGGTTCTACTATTACAACATCTCCTGGTCTTAACCACAATTTTCTTCTTAATCTACCAGGAACCCTGCAATTTCTTGTTTTTCCATCTAAACAAGCTACAAACATTTTATTCCCTCCAACCCTTTGTTCAACTATACCTATTACTTCTTCCCCTCTTGGGAGTTTTACTCTTCTTACTTTTTGTTCTCCTTCTTGTTCTTTTTGTTTTTTGTAAGATTTCATAATTATTGAAGAAAGATTTAGTTTATAAAATTATAGAAGTACTAATGAAAAAGGAATATCTTGTATTTTTTTAACACCTTCTTCAGATATTATTCCTGCTTTTAAAGCAGTATTTATTGATTCTTGACCTATAATGTTATAAGTGGAATCTTCAATAGACATGTTTTTTATTATCTCAAGAAGTTTTTCTTGATCAACTTCTTCCCCCCCATAGAAATTTTCTTTGACATTAAGTTCAAAATCACCTTCTTCAAAAGTTTTACCAACTAAATCTGAATCACATACTGCAATTACATTTCTATAAGTTTTATGTATCTTTACTTTCATAATAAATCTCCCTATTTCCAAATATATAAAATAAAAAATTTAAATTAAAAATTAAAAGTTTTTCTTAGCTTCACCAGATGCCATTGCTTTTTCAGCATTATCTTTTGACATCATAGCACACATTGTAGTTCCACAATCAGGACATTTTCCTTTTGCCATAAATCCGCCTCTAGCTGTTTTATTTATAGCTGGATCTTTCATTTTTTGTCCTTTCTTTTTACATTTCACACAGTACGCATTAACCATTTGTTTTTAGCCTCCTTATTTAATTGAAGTTAAAATTGATAATCATTTTTCTTTTATAAAGATTTAGATTAAGGGAAACAAGCCTAAATCTTACTTCTAACAGAATGTTTTGCCCCACATGCTAGGCAATGTAAAAAGGTTATTCTATCTTCTTTTATTAATTGAGTATCTGGTTTCCCACATTCTTTACATAGCACAAACTCTTTTGCATATTGTTCTACCTTTGAGTTTATCTTTGCGCTTGGAACTTTTATGTTTAATACTAATCTATCTCCTTCTTTTTGCCCAGAAGCTGCTAATTCTTTTAATATAAACTTTTGAAAATGCTCAGGAGATCTTCTTAGATGGGTTGCTATTTGAAAGAAATTTGATAATATTGTTTTTCTTCCTTCAAAATGCCCTTCTACAGGGGGAATTTCAAATCTATCATTATTCCCACTGACTTGTTTTACTTTTCCATAAGCATTATCTAATAATTTTTCATATGAATCCATCAAAATAAAGTGAAGAAAGAGTTTATAAATCTTTTATAATTTAATATATTATGACAATAAAGAATGTGGTGTTTGGTATAGCTATAATAATATTGACTATATCTGTAGCTGTATATGGTATTAATACTTTTTATGATGCCCCTGAATATGAAGATTATTGTGATGAATATAGAACAACAGAGATTATAGATACTTCTGAAAAATGTGAATCAATAGGTGGTTTTTGGGATATTGAAAGCCCAAGACTTGATGGAACAAAAGGTTATTGTGATAGAGATTATTATTGTAGACAAGATTATAATATTGCAAATGAACAACATTCTAAAGTTGTTTTTATGATTGCCATTCCTCTAGGAATAATTGTGATAGTATTAGGTGCCCTGATATTTGGTTTAGAGGCTGTTGGAGCTGGTTTAATGGGGGGAGGTGTTGGAATAATATTATATGGTGTTGGTGAATTTTGGGAATTTGCAGAAGATTGGCTTAAGTTTTTAATTTCTTTAATTGGATTAATTATATTGATCTGGTTTGTATATTGGTATAATGAGAAAGGGTTTAAATGGAAGAAGAGAAAGAAAAAGAAAGGAAAGTAGATAGTTATTTTGTAAGGTATAAATTCTTATAAATTATATTTGGGCTAAATATTAATGGAGAAATCAATAAACACAAAAAATATTAGTAATTTACAAGATATATATGCTGAAACAGCGTTAAAAAATAAGGCTTTAAGAATAGAAAATGCTGCTATTAAATATTTTAAAAAATATAGGGTGGCTTCAGCAAGAAATTTAGAAATTCAGGTAATATCTAGAGAAGAACCTTCTAGAATTTTGATTTTAATAGATCCTAGAGGAAATAGTATAAATGCATATAGGGATGAGGAGCTTAATATGGCAGAAAAATTTGCAAAATATCTTAAAAAAAATTTAAATGAAAATCTTGGATACGGACACAATCCTTAACCCAAATATTTAACTTTGCCTGGTCTTGGTTCAAATATAACACCTTCTTCTAAGAACTTTTGTGTTTCTTGATCTATTATTTCACTTGAAATTTCTTTCATGTTTACTTTTATTTCTTCAACATATATTCCTTCATCACCTGAATTTTTTATTACCCCCAGAATTTTATCTTTTACAGCTATTATTTTTTCTTTTGGAACCTCTAAACCTTTTGGCTGATTTCTTTCTGTTTCCATCTTTCTTATCAAAAGATATTTTGGATCTTGTTCTTTTATTATTTCTGGAGAAATATATATTTCATTATTGAAACTTCTTAGAACACCAATAATTAACACTGTTTGTCCTTGGGCAAGATCTTTGAGCTTATCTGTATCATCTCCAAATGATTTTAATTTTATTTGTCCTGAACCATCATCTACTGTAAGAAAAGAATATCTTTTTTCACCTTCACTATCATATTTTTCAATGATATTTGCAACAATATTTACTCTTACAACTTTTTTCCCATCTAAATCTAAATGAGTAAATCTTTCTCCATTCATGATAGGATTTCCTCTTAATATATCTCCTATTCTGAATTTAAATGCAATATGTCTTTTGAATTGATCTTGTTCTGCCATTTGAAAAGAAAAAGTTAAGAGTTTTTAAGTCTTACCCACATAACCTCTTCTGGGTTTAAAGATTTCTCCTTGTGAATTTAGTTTGGTTATAGCTTCATCGATTTCTTCTTTACTCATTTTTCCTTCTAATTCATTTTCAATTTCTTCAACAGGGATCATTTTTCCTAATCTACTTTCTAATTTTGTTATTGTTTCCCTAACTGTGAAAATTTTATTTCTTTCAGAAGAGGTTATACCTGTTGTGGCCTTATCAATATCAAATGTTTTAGATTCATAATCATAACCTACTTGCATTAAATAATATTTCATAAGCTCTATAGCTATTTTTGCATCTTCCATTGCAACAACCTTACTTAATCTTACTTTTGCAGAAGCTTCAGCCATTCTAATTAAAGCTTGTAATTGTCTTGCAGATATCGGAATGGGCCTCATTGCACTTTCAGATGAAACAGGCCTATTTCTTAAATCCACATAAAATCTTTTTAATTCTTCAACAGCTTCTTCTGTTAAAACAGGTTTTACTCTTTGTTTTGCATAAGCTATATATTTTCTAAATAACTCTCTTGGTATAAGCATTGTTTTTCCTTCTTGTTGGTGTTCTGATAAAACATGCATTGCTATTTTTTCATCTTTATCTCTGTGAGGAATATCTCTTAATGTAAATATAACATCAAATCTGTTAATCAATGTTGGGGGTAAATCTATTTGTTGTGCAATAGATTGATATGGATCGAATCTTCCGAATTTGGGATTTGCAGCTGCTAATACAGATGTTTCTGCTCTAAGAGTTGCTTGAACATTTGCTTTACTGATTGTAATTGTTTGCTGTTCCATTGCTTCATGCATAGAACTTCTATCATTTGGATCCATTTTTTCTAATTCATCTATACATACTAATCCTTTATTTGCTAATACCATTGCTCCTGCTTCTAAACTCCAACCTCTTAGATATTCATCTCTTACAACTGTTGCTGTTAATCCTGCACCTGAAGCACTTTTACCTACAACATATCTTCCTTTTGGAGATATTTTTGCCATAAAATCTAATGTAACTGATTTTGCTACCCCTGGATCCCCTATTAACAATATATGAATATCTCCTCTACTTTTTTGACCATCTGCATGAACTTTTTTTACTCCACTAAATAATTGAAGAACTAATGATCTTTTTATTTCTTCATAACCCCATACACTTGGAGTAATGCTTTTTGCTAATTTGTCAAATACTTGTGGATCTTTTGATAATTCTAAAATTTCATTTTCATCCTCTTCACTTATATCTAATTCTTCAAATGTTTCTTCTAAAGGTATGAGATTATTTGCTTCTATTGCCAATTCAAATCTTGTTGATAATCCTCCTGTGCTTAATGGAACAGGAACTTCTTTTAATATTCCTATAACTTTTATTCTGCTACCAGGTGTTGTTTTTTCTTCCATTTTTGGTTCAACTAAATCTTCTTTGACAAAAATGTTTATTCTTTTTGGCTGTTCTCCCCCCAATAATGATTCAGGAGCTTCTTCTGTTACTAATCTTTGAGTATCCACCATTTCTTTACTTAATAATTTAAATCCCCCTCTTCTTCCACATGAACATCTTGAAGGTTCTCTGAACTTTTTTTCCATTTGTAATACAGAAATAATTGTTCCACAACTTGGGCATTCAAATTTAGCATTAACAACTTGAGGCCTTACATCTGAAGCTTGTCTGATAATTCCTTCAATTACAACTAATTCATTTAAATGTCTTGATCTTATGTTTCTTACTTTGATTTCTTGAGTTTTAGGTAAATTTGTTAATCTTACCCTTACATTTTTTACAAGACCTGATTCTTCGATAGCTACTTCTACTAATCTTAAAGCTTCTTCTGGATGAGATAATATTTCTTCTGATAATTTGTTTGAGAATTCTGATAATTTCATGAAATCAATAGATATCACATTGTCCCCTTTTCTTAGAGATTCCCCAACTTCTTTCTTATATAAGTCGAAAAATCCTTTTGCTTCAATGATTAATTCTTCATTTTTAGCTTTATTGGACTTTTCTTCTCCTTCCATGATTAATTCTACACCTATTCTCTTTTTATAGATTTATGTTCATTATTGAATATAATCAAATAATATCCAATGAGAAATGAGTATTTTTGCGGGTGAATTATTTCTTATAATTCTTCAGAGCAACTTTAACATTCTTTAAAACTTGGATCATACTGAAGTCAAGTTGTTTCCTGTTTTTTGTTCCTGTGCATACAAGTTTTCCATTTGAGAAAAGTAGGAAAGTTGCATTTGGTTCAATTAATTTGTATACTAAACCTGGAAATTGTTCTGGCTCATATTCTGTGTTTTCCATTTCCAATGCTAAGAAGTTTAAATTAAGTTTCAGGTCTATGGATCCTGAAGCAACAATATTTTGAACAGTAATTTTTGGTTTTATAGTAACTTTTACATTTATTTTCTTTAATTGTTTTATAACAGCTGCAATAACTCTTCTAACTTGTTCAACAGATTTTGTACCTGTACATACAAGATTTCCTGAAGAGAAGACAAGAACAGCTGATTTAGGTTCTTTTATTCTTAAAACAAGGCCGGGAAATGTCTCAGGATTATATTCTGTATTGGGTTGTGTTCTTGCTAATTTTGTTAATGGAACAGGTTTTTCTAAAGAAGTTGTAGCAACAATATTTTGAATTTTATATGTTCCTTTTTTTTGCTTTCTTTTTACAGGAGCTTTTTTCTTAATAGATTTCTTTTTAGCTACCATTTTATTTTATAAGTTTATTATATAAATATATGATAACAAAAGCTCCAATAAATGCATACACAAACCCTATAATTAATCCTACAAATGCTCCTGCCCAACTTACACTATACCCTAATGAACCCCAAAAGGTTAAAGCCATAAATTCTGCAGCTCTAGAACTACCATATAATCCGCTAAGTGTTGTTAAAAAGACAACTATTGCAATAACAATCCCTGTTGCTAAACCAGCCTTAACAGAACTTAACTCATTGTATTTATTTACAACCATTTTATTATTTTTAAAGAAAAAAGGTCTTTATAAAGGCTTCGACGATAAGTATTATTAATTAATCAACCATATCTCCAGTTTCTTTTTTGATGAATAAAATCATCTTCAATTTCTTTTAGACTTGTTACTTCTGAAAGATGTTTGTCAGGACGATAATTTGTAAATCTTGGGAATCTTAATGCAAAACCTGAAGGATAATTTGGAGATTTTTGAATCTCTTGATATGTTACTGAAATAATTATTTTTGGTTTTATTTTTACTGTTTTTCCTTTTTCACTTATTATGTAGGGGGTTACTTTTTTTGTTAATTCTTCAAAAGACATTCCTTGTTCTGCTTTTTCTTTTATTCCTGTTCCCATTTTTCCAATGTCTAAATATTCTCCTTTATTTTTTCCCTTACATGCTAAAATATAACTTGAAATCCAACCTGAACGCTTGCCTTTACCATATTCTCCGCCCGTGATTACTAAATCTAAATCTTTTACATCTGGTTTTACTTTCATCATATGCCCTACTCTTCTTCCTGGCTGATAAGCTGCTTCAAGATTTTTCATCATTACCCCTTCTTGTTTATCTTTTAAAGCTTGTTTATAGAATTCTTTTGCTTTTTTTTCATTACTGGTTATTAATTGTTTAGCATATATTAATTTGTAAGGCTTGTTTGAAATTATTTTTCTAATTAATTTTGTTCTTTTTTTGAAAGGTTCTTGTAGAAGGGATTTTCCATTGTAATATAAAATATCAAATACATTAATTTCAACAGGTAATTTTTTTTGAAGTTCCTTGATATTATATTTTCTTCTGATTCTTTGACTTATATATTGGAAATCAGTGTACTTTTTTGTTTTTCTATCAAAACCAACAGCTTCTGAATCTATTATAAATGAATCTCCTTTGATATGGTTTTTAATATAATCTACAACTTCTGGAAATTGTTTGGTTACATTTTCTAAACTTCGTGTAAACAAGAAAACATCTTTTCCTTTTTTATGAATAATCATTCTAAATCCATCATATTTATATTCTATTACACATGGTTTTCCCAAAGCTTTAAAACCGTCTTCAATTGAATTTACTTTTTGAGCAAGCATAGCTTTGATGGGGTTTCCAATTTGTAATTTCAATTTTTCCAAATCTTTTATTTTTTTTGTTCTAGAAATGTCAAATACAGCTGCTAAATCATTTGATCTATCTATAGCTTCTTGAATTTTTGATTCAGCTTTTTCATTTGATTTAAAAAATGCAACAGCTAATGATTTTCTTATTGTACTTTCTTGCATACCTATTCTTAAATCTCCTATTAATATTCTTACAAGATAAAGTGCTTCTAAAGGAGAGGCAGATGTTAGGAGTTCTGTTATTAATGATAGTTTTTTGTTAACTGTTCCTTTGCCTTCAAGTTCAGGAAGTTTTCTTAAATTATCTAAAATTTTTTGGGTTGTTAATACATGAGAAGCTAATGTTGATTGGGTTTTTGTTTTTGTTAATTGAAATGAAACTTCTCCAAGATCTCCTATTTTTTTCCATTGTTTTGTAACTTCTTTTAATGGTTTTCCTGTTGCTTTTGATATGGCTTTTATAGCTAATTGATTACTTATGCCAATTCTTCTTTCATCATATTCAGGGTAAATATCTCCTAATAAAAGATACATAACTTCCCGATCTGCATTAGATATTTGTTTTAGAAATTTAGATAATATTTCTATTTTCTCAAGACGTTTAGTTGTGCTTGATACCTCTTTGTATAGTTCTGCAAGTTTTTTATATTGCATAAAAAAAGATAGAAATTAAAGTATTTAAGATTAATTATTAATATTCTTCTTTTTTAAGTTCATAATATGATTGAGGATGATCACAAGAAGGACAAATTTTTGGAGCTTCTTCACCCTCATGAATATAACCACATTCTCTGCAAACCCAAATCTTTTTTTCAGATCTTTTAAAAAATGTTTTATTTTTTACATGTTTTAATAGTTTAAGATATCTTTCTTCATGATTTTTTTCAGCTATTGCAATTGATTTTAATCTATCTGCAATTTTTTGGAGATTTTCTTTTTCAGCTGTTTCTGCAAATTCAGGATACATTTCAGAATATTCATATTTTTCTCCATTTGCAGCTGCTTGAAGATTTTCTTCTGTTGTCCCATATGTTGTTGGTGCTGTTGCTTCAACATTTATTTCTTCATTGTTACCCAATTCTTTTTTTAATTCTTGAATATGTTCAAATAATCTTTTTGCATGTTGTTTTTCTTGTTCTGCTGTTAATAGAAATATTTCTGCGATTTGTTCATAACCTTCTTTTTTTGCAATTTTAGCATAAAAAGTATACCTATTTCTTGCCTGGCTTTCACCTATGAATGCTTTTGTTAAATTTTTTAATGTTTCTTTCATTTATTTTCCTCTTCTTTTACCTGCTCTTACAGAAGGTCTTGTTTTTGAAGTTGGACTTTTGTTTCTTAATCCTCTTGATTTCTTAGCAGCACTTGTTAAACCCCTTAATGCTCTTTTTTTGTTTTTTGGATTTGAAATCCATTTTAATTTTTTGTCTTTTTTTATTTCAGGTTTAGCAGGATCAATACATATAACTTCATAGAAATAATGAATCCCATCTTTGCCTACTAAATATGAATTTAATACTTCAAGATTTTTGTATTTTCTAGATACTCTTTGTTCAGCTATCCATCTATAATTCATTCCCAAGGTTTTTCTTGTGTGCAATCTTTTAGATCTTCTACCTTTATTAGGTCTAGGCCTTTTATGTCCACCACGTTTTAATCTTATTCTAATTATAACAAATCCTTTTTTAGCCTTATATCCTAGACTTCTTGCCCTATCTAATCTTAAAGGTTTATCAACTTTTGTGAAAACATCTGATTTTCTCCATTCAACCATTCTTTTTCTTAAAGTCTTTTTTTCAGGTTTTTTCCAAGCTTGTTTTATGTAATGATAAAATCCATGTGCCATGATTATCATAGAAAAAAATGCTTTTTAAAGGTTAGGGTAGGAAATGAGCCTGCACGGATTTGAACCGTGGACCCCTACCTTATCAGAGTAGTGCTCTAACCAGGCTGAGCTACAGGCTCCTAAAAAAGACACTATTATGTTGTTTATAAAGATTATTAATCTTTTGTTTCAAATTCAAGAACTAGTTTTCCTTTTGAAAATTTGAAATCAATTAGGGGGAGGTTTATGGATATTAATTTGATATATGCTTTAGTTTTAGAAATGGCTTTTATTTCTATACTATTTTCTAATTTTATTATCGAAATATCTTTTAAAGATTGAACACCTGGTATGGTTATATCATAAATTATTCTATCTGTTAATCTTCTTATATTTGTAGAAGGTTCTTTTTTTGGTAATTTTGATATTCCTTTTAATGCTTTTTGAGGTAATTTATTTGAAGGAATTTCTTTTATCTGTTTTTTAACTTGTTGTTCTTTCTGTTTAAATTTGGGTTGATTTCCAAAAGATTTTACTTTTATTTGAGGTTGTTTATTTCCTGCAGTAGATATGCTTATACTTAATCCCCCTTTCTTCATGTTTGGAATTTTTGGTTGATTTTTTGGAGTTTGATTTTTGGACATATTTCCATCAAGTTCTCTAAATTGTTTATCTAAATTTTTCATTAGAGAATTAAATATCATATTAAATCCTCTTGGTAAACCTAATTGATTTCCTTCTTGAGACATATTAAAATCATTTTTTCCAAGCATACCAAAATCATCTGAATCTTTACTTAAATCTGTTCTACAATATGGACAGAAATTAAATTCTTTATTTATTTTCCCTTTACATTTGGGGCATTTCTTCTTGAACATTGTATATTATTCTATTAAAATTTGTTTAAATAGTTTATGAATTAATCATCAAAAAAATAATTTTTTATATGGGCTATTTGATGTAGTTCTTCATGTAATGTCGCTTTACCCTCTTTTACTATTAAATTTTCTAATGATTTTATTCCATTATATTTTTTAATGTGCCTTATTTCTTTTAATTTAGGCACATACCATAATACTAATGCAAATCTAATGATACCACTTAATATGAAAATTGCTATTAAAGGTTTTATCCAAGTCAAAGTTAAATATTTAATTAAGATGGCACTTATACTTGCACCAATGAAAATTCCTATGCCTAGCATTAAATTATAATATGAAATAGCTAACCCTCTTTTTTGTTTTTTTACATTGTCATATATAAAATTACCTGCAGCTAAATGGAAACCTGCCCAAGTAATACCCCCAATTGCAGAAGGAATTAATATAAGGTAAATTGGATTTGTATTTAATACCCAAAGTATAGGTACAAGAGGGATCATCATTGTTGTTATTATTAATGTTCTGTAATTTCCATATTTATCTGCAAATTTTCCCCATAATTCTAAGAAAAATAAAGAAAAAAGAGTTCCAGATAAAATAATTACCATATACATTGTATAACTAAACTGTAACTGTCTGATAAGATATATTGCTATTAAGGGTGCAGATATATAACAGGCTATTGCAAATATAAATCTAAATATTGCAAATTTTCCAAAATTAGTTTTTGGTGCTTCCTTCACAAATTCAAAAAATGAAAAATAATATCCTTTTTTTAATTTAAGTTTAGGTTCGTATAGTTTTCTTTGAATATGTCGTGCAATAATTCTACATATAAAAGCAAGGAAAAATAAAATCATAAATCCAATCATTATCCAAGAATTTTTTGTGAAGAAATCTAAGAATATAGAAGCTATAATTGCTACTGCAAAAGATATAATTCCTAAAATAAGATTTCTTTTTGCAAACCATCTTCCACGTTTGTTTTTAGGGACAATATCCCCTGTCCAAGAAAACCAGGCAGGATGTTCTAAACCAACAAATATAGAATACATGGAATAAAATATAAGTAAAAATAAAGGTAATATTCCTACCCAGATCCCTTTATAGAACATTAAAGCTATTCCAACGAAAATGATCCAAGTTATTGCTCTTAAAAAACCTGCTAATAAAGTTATTTTTTTCCTAGGATATCTTTCTATTAATCTTGCACTAAAAGTTTGTGTTAAAGGATTTATAAGGCCAGATAATGAACTTAACATAGCAACCATGGGATTACTTGCATTTATAGCTATTGCAAAAGGAGCTATGAAATTATCCCCCATAGAAGTTTTAGCAGATGCAAAAATACCTTCTTTTATACTGTATTTTCTAGCTTGTTTTTTAAGCCGCACAATATTTTCTTTATCTTTTTTTATCACCATTTTATATTAATATATAAAGAATATCTTTTAAAAATTATGCGATAGTTAGTTTTTTATATCCTTCTCATTTAAGAAAAATATGGTAAAGAAATTTTATGTAACAACTGCAATAGATTATGTAAATGCAGAACCCCATATAGGTCATGCTTATCAGAAAATTGTAGCAGATGCCATATCAAGATGGCATAAACAGAAAGGGGAAAATGTTTGGTTTTTAACAGGTACTGATGAACATGGTAAAAAAGTTCAACAAGCTGCTGAAAAAGCTGGAAAGACACCTAAAGAATTTGTAGACGAGATAGCTAAAAAGTTTAAAGATGCTTGGAAAGCACTTAATATTATTCCCAATAGATTTATTCGAACAACAGACAAAGATCATGCAGAAGTTGTAAAGGATTTTATTTTAAAATGTGACAAAGCAGGGGATATTTACAAAGGAGAGTATGAAGGAATTTATTGTGTTGGATGTGAAAGATATTATACTGAAAAAGATTTAGTTGAAGGGGGATGTCCTTATCATCCCGGAAAAAAACTAGAAAAATTAAAAGAAGAAAGTTATTTCTTTAAACTTAGCAAATATAAAAAATTCTTACTTGATCTTTATAAAAAACATCCTGAATTTGTTTTGCCTGAGAAAAGAAGAAATGAGGTTATTAATAAAGTAAAGGAAGAGCTTCGAGATTTTAGTATTACAAGAACATCTTTTGATTGGGGGATTCCTTTTCCTAAAGGAAAAGGACATGTAACATATGTTTGGTTTGATGCCTTAATTAATTATATTTCTGGAGCAGGCAAGAAAGGAGAGTTTTGGCCTGCAGACATACATCTTTTAGGTAAAGATAATACTTGGTTTCACACTGTTTATTGGCCTGCAATGTTAAAATCAGCAGGGTATAAACTACCTAAATCAACCTTTAACCATGGATTTTTATCTTTTAATGGACAAAAAATTTCAAAATCACTTGGAAATGCTATTTCAATAAAAACACTTGTAGACAAATATGGTGCAGATACAATAAGATATTTTTGTCTTCGACATTTTCCTTTTGCAGGTGGAAATGATGGAGATTTTTCTGAGAAAGCACTTGTAGATAGACATAATAATGAATTAGCAGATAAATTAGGAAATCTGACTTCAAGATTAGCAACATTAATTGAAAAAAATGGTGTTGAGAAATGTGATGTTAAATTGTTGAAAAAATTAGGTGAAAAGAAAATTGAGAAATTAATTGATGGTTTTGAATTTGATAAAGCTTTGAATGAGATTTTTAGTTTTATTGATGTATGCAATGAATATATACAGAATAAAAGACCATGGGAAACAAAGGATAAAAAGGTTTTATATGAGTTAAAGGAAAGTATTTTGAAAATATCTGAATTACTTGTACCTTTTATACCTGAAAGTGCTGAGAAAATTCAAAAACAATTTAAAGCAAAAAATATTAAAAAAGGGGAGATTTTGTTTAAGAAAATAAAAATAAATTAAAATAAAATGGTTGAAGGAATAGTAGAATATGGTGATTGGGAAAAATTAGATTTAAGAGTAGCTGAAATAAAAGAAGTTGAAGAAATTGAAGGTGCTGATAAACTTTATAAAATAATTTTGGATGTGGGAGAACTTGGAGAGAGAATAATATGTGCGGGAATTAAACCATATTATTCAAAAGATGAATTAAAAGGTAAAAAGATTATTTATTTTTCAAATCTTGCTCCCCGAAAATTAAGAGGTATTGAAAGTCAAGGAATGTTACTTGCAGCGTCGACAAAAGATTATTCTAAAGTTCATTTATTGCAGCCAGATAAAGATATTGAAATTGGTTCTAAGGTTTCTTGAAGATATATTTAACTACTTCAAGGGACACCAAGTTTTCCCTTATGTTAACCCTTCTTTATATTAACCTTAGTTTTTTTAGAAGTTTTTTCATTTTGCCTTCTCTATCTTTTTTAGAATCATATTTGATACCTAAAAGATTTGAAGCTATTTCCTTGTAAGCCCTTGAAGTACTGCTTTTTGGATGAGTGTGTACAACAGCATTTTTTAGATTAAGTGCTTCTTGAACATGTATGTGTTCAGGTATCATCCCAAGAATAGGTACTTCTAACATTTCTTTAACTATCTCAGGTTGCATTTCAGATTTGTTTCTTTTTACTCTTGTAATTATTACTCCAATAACTGGTTTTTTCATTTCTTCTGCGAATTTTATTGCTTTTAATGCATCTGTTATAGCAGGCATTTCAGGATTTGTAACAATAATTAATTCATCTGCAAGTTTTAATGCATGTTTAGTGTCATCACTTAAACCTGCAGAACTGTCCACTATTACCCAATCTGAAATCTTTTTGAAATCTTTTTTATAATTTTTTAATTTTTCAGGTTTAATTTTTTTTAATTCACTCATAGAAATAGAGGAAGGAATAACTTTTAATCCTGAATCATGTTCATAAACAGCTTCAAAAACTTCTGCTTTATCTTGGAGAATGTGGTTTAAACTTACTGGAACTTCAGGAGAATTTAAATGAATTCCCACATTGGGGGTTGTCAAATTAGCATCTATAACTAAAGCATCATGGCCAAAATAATTGATGGCTGCCCCTAAATTAATGGCTGTAGTAGTTTTTCCTACACCCCCTTTCCCAGAAGTTATAACAATTAATTTTTTCATATTTACAATTTGATCTATTTTGATAGAAGAAATTGCTTAGTTGTACTTATAAATTTTTCTAATAGATCTGCATAGATTTTTAATTGTTCAAGATTAACATTAATTTCTTTTCCTTGATAAAAAATCCTTAAATTAACATTTTTTCTAAATTCTCCAATTCTTTCTGTTCTTAATTCTTCAATTTTTCTAAACATCTCGTACATATCAATTACTTCTAAGAAGGCCTTCTCTTTTTTGAATAGTTTTCTTATTTGTTCTATTTTACCAAGAGGATTAGAAGGAACAGAGGAGATCTTCTTTTTCTTCTTTGCATGTCTTAATATATG
>CAZQAV010000007.1:0-14447 GCA_964591395.1 Candidatus Woesearchaeota archaeon
ATATCAAGACCAAGAAATCACCATATTATAGTAAAGAACGAAAATTCAAAACTTCTAAGAATGGTGCAGAATTTTATTCTCTAACAAACCTTAAAAACCATTTATTCTTATTCAGACCATGAAAAAATTAGGGTCAAAGATTAAATCTTTTGCTGGAAAATGTAAAAGAGTATGGCATACTTTGAAAAAGCCAACTAAAAAAGAATTTGAAACAACAGCAAAAGTAGCTGCATTTGGTATTTTAATTATTGGTACAATTGGATTTGCAATAGCTTTTGTTATGAAATTATTTGGTTAAATAATTCTCCATTAAATTAATTAGCAAAACCATGCGTTTTTCCCTTTTCATATTTCTTAAGGACATCATGTTGGCAAACCATATTAGGATCACAATAAAGCTTAAATCCTTTTTTTCTTAATTCCTTAAAAAAATAAATATCATCTGTCGTAGGCAAATTGTTTTTTCCCTCAAATAAACCATATTTTGCTCCAGAACTAAATGCTTTTTTAGAAAGCAACATACAACCAGCAGAAGGATACAGAACTTCCAAAAAACCATTTTCAATTTCTTTTCGAGTAATATTTCTTCTTATATCTTCTCTGGAATTTACAAATGAAGGGACCATATTTTTTCTTTTCATTTCCAAATAATCTTCTTCCTCAAGGGTTTGGTAACAAACAGGTAATAATTTATTTTCTCCACTAACATTAAAAATATTAAAATAAAGTCCACTAACAACATCCTTATTATGACTCATTAAAACACCCAAAATATTACTTGGAACCATAACATCACAATCCATCATAAGAAGAGAATCATAGTTGTTTTCTTTTGCGTAATCTAATATTTTATTTCTGCTACTAATTAACCTAAATTTATTCTTTTCTTCAGTTGTATCATCATAAAATACTTCGATTCCTTTTATTTTTCTAATTTTTCTAAAAAATTTTTTGCTTTTAGAATTATCAAATATTACAATATCAAATTTAAAATAATCTATTGCTTTAAGATGATTTATGAAATCTCTAAAACAATAATCCATACCTTCATAAACAGGGGATGCAATCAATACTTTATGCATTTTAAAGTATTATTTATTTAAGATTCCTTATATAAAAAGATATGTTCTGCATCTCATCTGAAATTATTTGGTTAAATAATCCTCCGAAATCCTTATAAACCCAAATCCGCACATAATTATATCTTTCTAAGATCTTATGTCTTAGTTGGAGCAAAGAAAAAATGATTTTTATTATAAAAGTAACAACAAATAAAGAAGAAAGAGCTGTTGATATGATATCAGACAGAGTCGAGAAAAAAGATATAAATGTTTTTTCAGTATCACGTCCACATGGATTACGAGGATATATTTTACTTGAAGCTGAAGATAGAGATTCTGCAGAAGAAGCTGTTTTCAATTTACCATATGTAAAAGGCATAATTGGAAAAACCATTGGATATGAAGAAATAAAAAACATGATAGAACCTTCTGCAACATCTGTGACAATCAAAGATGGAGATATTGTAGAAATAATTGCAGAACCCTTCAAGAAAGAAAAAGCAAAAGTTTTAAGAATAGATAAACAAAAAGAAGAAGTTGTAGTAAGTTTACTTGGTGCTGTTGTGCCACTACCTGTCACAATTAAATTAGACAATGTTAAAGTTATAAGGAGAGACGAAGAAGATGCAGATTAAATTATTAGTAGAAGGAGGGGCTATACAGCCAGGACCAGCGTTAAGTCAACAACTAGGTCCTGCAGGAATTAATATGGGTCAAGTTATTCAAAAAGTAAATGATGCTACAAAAGATTTCAAAGGTATGAAAGTTCCTGTTGAATTAAGTGTAGATATGGGCACAAAAGAAATAGAAGTTAAAGTCTTCTCTCCACCTGTCTCAGAACTTGTAAAAAAAGAACTAGGAATTGAAAAAGGCTCAGGAGAACAAGAAAAAATTAAAGTTGCAAATGCTTCAATAGAACAAATAATTTCTGTTGCAAAAACAAAATTACCTAATTTATTATGTAATGATTTAAAGGCAGCTGTTAAAACAGTTGTTGGAAGTTGTGTAAGTTTAGGTATATTAATAGAAAATAAAACACCCATTGAAATTGAACAAGAAATAAATGAAGGAAAATATGATAAAGAGATTCAAGGAGAAGTAACAGAAACATCTGAAGAAAAGAAAAAAGAATTACAAGAGCATTTCAGTAAAATAGATGCTGAACAACAAAAAATAATAGAACAAGAAAAAGCTGCTGAAGCTGCTAAAGAAGCTAAAGAAGAAAAAAGAGCAGATAAAGTAGCAGGAATTACTTCAGAACCTGAGGAAAAAGAATAAAAGAAATAGTTTTATAAATCATTATCACTCTTTTTTTATCATGGGGTTATGGGGTAGTTTGGTAGCCTTTCAGGTTTGGGACCTGGAGACCCCGGTTCAAATCCGGGTAACCCCACTTTGGAAATCTTACAATGGCCACAAAATCAAAAAAATCAAAATCAGCGGGAAGGTTTGGTTCAAGATATGGGAAAAAAGTAAGAGATAAACTTGTTAAAGTAGAAGAAAAACAAAGAAAAAAGCAAAAATGTCCATATTGTGAAAAATTAGGTGTGAAAAGATTATCCAAAGGAATATGGAAATGCTCTAAATGTAATAAAAAATTTGCATCAGATACATATTATTTAAATTAAAATGGTAAAATATAAGTGTTTTAAGTGCGGAAAACAAGTAAGCCATACAGGTTTACAAAAAAGATTTGTTTGTCCTAGTTGTGGAAGTAAGATTTTCTTCAAGCCAAGAACAAAAGTAAAAAAAGTAAAAACAGATTAAAATGGCAGAAGAAAAATTACCCGAAGCTCAATTTCTAGAACAAAACTTACAAAGTATAATTCTTCAAAAACAAGCTTTTCAAATGGAAAGTGCTGAAACAAAAGCAGCTATAAAAGAACTTGAAAAAGCAGGAGATGAAGTTTTCAAAATTATTGGCCAAATGATGATAAAATCAGATAAAGCTAAGATGAAAGAAGAGCTAGAAAATAAAGAAAAATTAATAGATACTAGGTTAAAAAATCTTCAAGAACAAGAAGCAAATATTATGAAAGAGCTAGGTTCTATGAGAAAGGAAGTTGATAATTCTAAAAAATAAAATATAGCAAAAAAGTTGCGAAATCTTTATAAACATGATGGGGTTAAAACTATTATGGTCTTCGATAAAATAAAAAGAGCACTCTCAGATAATTTGGATAGTGAAACAATAGATCGAGAATATATTGAAATAGATGTAGGTCAAAAAGAAAAAGAAAACAAGATTCTTGTAAAGCTCTTTACATTAAAAACATATGATGAAGTTAATGATGTTTTAACTGCTTTAAGAGAAGGTTATACAATTGCAATAGTAGATATAAAGACATTAAGACAAAGAGATGCTATTGAATTAAAAAGAGCAATATCAAAGATAAAGAAAACAACAGATGCTCTCGAAGGAAGTATAGCTGGTTTTGGGGAACATATGATAATTGTGACCCCTTCTTTTGCAACAATACACAAAGAAGCTGCAAAACCAAAAGAAAAAGGCAGATTTGATTAATTTTTTTACCTATTTATATATAAGTTTATTAAGAAACATATTTTTAATTTAAGATGAATCCCCTTATAGAACAATACATATCAAAAGGTTGGAAATATACTAAAGCTACAAAAGATAAACCCTATGATGTTGTAACAACACCAGATAATACATGGGATATTACCTTGGATACTCTTAAGGTTTTAGAAGGAGAAATTGAAAATTTATCTCCAAAGGTGAGAAAAACACTTGAAGATGGAACAGATTTTCTAAATTTAATGTCTGAAAATCCTTAACACCTATTTATATAAGGGTATAAAGAACCTCTATTTAATTAGATCTTTGCAATTGAGAAAACAGATTTCAAAGCCACTATTATTGTAGCAGGCACAAATAATGCTAATAATGCTGAAAAAGTAGATGCAACAGCATCTCCTATCCCTATTCCTATTAAGGATCCAGTAACACTTTCCATTCCAAACTTACTTACAATAACTAATACAGCTCCTGTAAGTAAAAAGGTTTGAGAATCTTTACCTGCAACATTCATAAATCCCACCATTATACCCAATAGAACTAATATGGCATATATTTCAGCACTATATTCTGCTAAAGCAGGTATTGGAATTAAAGTTGTAGCTAAGCCAATAACCACTGCCAGAATAACCCCAATTAAAAAAGCCCATGCACTTGTTTGATTTTCTTTTGCTGTAATTGCCATGTAAATAAACACCTTTACCGTCAATAAATTAAATTGCAATAAATATATAAATGTTTTGTAACACTTAAAAGTTATAGCTAGAAAATCTTCATGTTTAATCTATATATTGAACAATAGAAAACTTTATAAACCATAGTAACTCTCAAATGACTACAAAATGAAGTCAAAAATATTCACATTGTTCAGTTTAGCTGTATTTTCTTTAATACTTTTTGTAAGTTTAACAAGTGCAGCCATTACATATGAAGGTGTTTCTGGAGATAGTCAAAATGCTCATCCTGCAGATATTTTAACTGTTTCATTTAGTTTAGTAGAAGATAATACAAATAATTTTACAGGCATGTTTTTTAACACACCAATCACATTAACATCAGGTACAAACACATTTACTTCTGCTGCAACTGTTTCAGGAGCTGTTACAACTTTAGCACAAGGAGTAACAAGTGATGAAATGACATTAACATTAACTGTTCCAGCTTTACAAGCAGAAGGAACATATACAGGAACTTTAACTTTAAATGCAACAGATGATACATCAGCTGTTCAACAAACTAACTTAGCTATTACAATAGTTGTAGAAGAATTTGAATTTTGTGATACAGGTTCTATTGATGATACTGATTTAACTTTAAATGTAGATATAAGCAATAGAGGAGAAGGTGAAGATGATGAATGGTTACCTTTAGATACTATTGAAATTGAAGTTGAAATTGAAAATGCAAAATCAACAGATCTTGAAGATGTTATATTTGAATTAGGCCTTTTCAAACAAGGATCTTCAAAAAACATAGCAAGTAAAATGATGTGGATTAGTTCAGATGATGAAAAAGTAGATATAAGTGATGTAGATGAAGATGAAGATGGTTCACATGTTTTCGAATTTAGAATAGACCCAGATGAAATAGATGAGGACTCAAGTTATATTTTAGCTGTTAAAGCTTATCCAGATAATGATGAAGATGTAACATGTATTGATTATTCTGCAGATTTAGAAGAATTCGGAGATTCTGAATTTTATGCGGAAATTACAATTGATCAAGAAAATGATAAAGATAAAATGATTGTTGTTGATGAAGAATCTATGACTTTCCCAATAAGAGCATCATGTAATCAAAATGTAATGTTTTCAGCAGATGTATATAATATAGGAGATAGAACTTTTGATGATCAAGTAAAAGTTGATTTATTTAACTCAGAATTAGGAATTGATGTGGAAGAAATATTAACAGGAGATATGGATGCAGGAGATAAAAGACAAGTAACATTTTCATTCAATATTCCTAAAGATGCTGAAGAAAAACAATACACACTTTATATGAGAACATATTATGATTATGACAAAGATGATGAAACATATGATAAAGTATCAGATGATACTTTCCCAGTATATCTTAAAGTAGAAGGAAATTGTGTAGCAAGTGAATCTGCTTCAGTTTCAGCAACATTAGAATCAGAAGCAATAGCAGGAGAAGAACTTGTAGTTAAAGCAATAATAACAAACACTGCAAGTAAAGAAGTAACATATATGTTAAATGCAGCAGGATACACAACTTGGGCAACAACAGTTGATTTTAGTGAATCCCAATTTACATTAGCTGCAGGGGAATCAAAAGAAGTTTTAGTAACATTTTTAGTTGATTCAATGGTTTCAGGAGAACAAGTATTTGATCTTGAAGTTTTATCAGAAGAAGGTTTACTTGTATATAATCAACCAATATCTGTATTAATCCAAAAATCAGGATTTAGTATTACAGGGGGAGCAATAGGTTCAAACCCAGTAATGTGGAGTGCTGGATTATTAGTTTTAATATTAATCTTAGTAATTATAATTCTAGCTGTAAAAGTTTCTAAGAGATAAGAATGGCTACTAAAGTAGACCTAAAAAAAACTAATGAAGATTCATTAAAATTTGAATTAGAAGAATATCTTTCTGGAAGATTCCCCCATTTTCATCATTATCTTAAAATGTATTTAGAAGTTAATGTAGGGGATTATACAGGGGCTATAGAAGAATTAGAAAAAGCAAGAACCTTATCCCATCTAGACAAGGGGGCAAGATACTTAGAGAAAAAGATAAAAAAAATAACTCTTGGATCTCAACAAACAAGAAAAAAAGATCTTCTTAATAAACTTCATTCAGAATATGTTAATAAAAGAGCAGATCTTACTAAATAACCTTCTTCGATAACTTCTTAATTTTCTTTATTGTTTTATTAAAGAACTTTCTTTTTGTTTTTAAATCTATTATCCATACACCTAATAAATATCCTATTAAACCTCCAGCCAATACATCACTCATAAAGTGTAATCCAAAGTAAACTCTTGCGAGAGCCACTAATAAAGCAAATATAAGCCATATATTTTTTAGTTTAGGAAATTCTTTTTGTATAAAAGGAAGAGCACAAAACACAAACATTGTATTAAAAGAAGGGAAGCTTAGATTCCAGCTAAAATGGCTCATCTTTGTTAATACAGGCAGGGTCGCTATAATAGCTTGTTGGAAAGGCCTTGCCCTTGATGTTATAACCTTTAATATAAAGCTCACAAGAGCAGATAATGCAAATACAGTCCATAAAGGTAAGACCCATTTTTTCTTTTTATATGCAAGAAATAAACCTGTTAATACAAAAAAAATTATAATTTCATTTCCAAGATAATTTATGGCCATTAAAATATTGTTAAGAGGAATATTTCTTATAAACAAAAAACCTTTTGTTATAAACTTATCAACAAAAAAACTGATAAAAGTTAATAATATTAATATACAAATTAATTTAATTTTACTCTTCATCTAATTATTAACACCAAATTATTTAAATACATTTGCACTGAGCCAATTATGGAGAAGAAAAACAAAAGATATAGGGACATTTTCATTAGATATTTCTTTTTGATAATATTGGCAATACCAAATTTGTGGATATTTTATTTAATATTTACTCCCTTAACTCTATATCCATTATATCTTCTATTAAATATCTTTTTTGAAGTTTCTTTAAACTCAAATATGTTTGATTTTGCAAGCAACCACACTATAGAAATAATAAATGCATGTATTGCAGGTTCAGCTTATTATCTATTATTTATATTAAATATGTCTGTACCAAAAATAAAAATAATAAAACGTTTGAAAATGATTTTCTTTTCTTTCCTAATTTTATTAATCATAAATATCTTAAGAATATTTTCACTTTCTATAATGTATGTAAATAATTTTGCATGGTTTGATTTAGCACATAAATTATTTTGGTATGTTGGAAGTATACTTCTTGTGTTATTAATCTGGTTCTATGAAGTAAAGAAATATAAAATAAAAGAAATACCTTTTTATTCTGATTTAAAATTCTTATATAAAAAGATTTCAAAAAAATAAAATGATTGAATTTTTATCCTCGATAATTAATTATATTTTAATAATTATAAACAATTTAGGATATTTTGGAATATTTTTAGGAATGACTATTGAAAGTTCTTTTTTCCCTTTTCCAAGTGAGATAATATTAATACCTGCAGGAGCTTTAGTTGCCCAGGGAAAGATGGCTATTTTACCAATATTTATAGCAAGTTTATTTGGAAGTTTATTTGGGGCATTAATTAATTTCTTTTTAGCATTATATTTGGGAAGGAGAGCTGTTGAAATATTAATAAATAAACATGGAAAATTTTTATTTATATCCCAGAAAAATATGAAATCATCAGAAAAATATTTTCATAAACATGGAGAGATAACTACTTTTATTGGAAGATTAATACCCGGTATAAGACAATTAATATCCTTGCCAGCAGGATTCTCCAAAATGAACATATTTAAATTTTGCATATTCACAGCACTAGGAGCAGGAATATGGTCTTTAATATTAATTTATTTAGGGTATTTCCTAGGTAATAATGCATCAGCATGGGGAGATAGTTTATCATTAATAATAACTTTGTTAGCACTCATAATAATATTAATTTATTTTATATTAAAAAGAAAATCATGACATCTTATTTAACTCTACAAGGCTATCTAACATAAATCTTTCTGTACCTTTAAGAATCTCACAATCAGAAATATACATTTGATAACATCCAGAGCCATCATGCTCTATCTTTGTTTCTTCTCCAGGTTGAATATTTAAATATTTATATCTTCCTTGTTCATCACAAGTAGCATTTTCATCCCGAATAATGTTTATGCCCACAGCACTGTATAAATTAGCTAGATTAGCAATAGCAATAACTCCATCCCCATTACAATTAAATTCATCAGTAACATTTAGGACCATGTTTGTTAATAAAAGCAAATCCTCTTCAAAAGTAATTTTTTCTAATTTCCTAGGATCATTTCTCAAATAAAAATTATATTTAACAGGAGCATCGTCACGTTCTAAGTTTAAGAAAGTATGATAAAAAATTATATCCCCTTCTTTAATAATTTTAAATTCAAGCCCATTATATTCAAAATTAGTAATATAATATGAAGCTGCAAAATAAATTCCAATAAGTAATGCAATACTTAAGAAGACTAAAAAAATATTTCTTAAGATTTTATTCTGTTGTTTTGCCTGTTTTAAAGACTTTTTACTCTTCTTTTTTCTGCCTTTCTTTTTTACCATTTTATAAGTTCTTTTTCTTAGTTTTTAATATTTTCTATTCTATATTTAATAGTTTAAAAAGGAATGCATCAACATATCTTATTAACTCTTCTTGTGTTTCTCCCCTTATATAAACACAGTTTTGGTCTCTCTCTATGCCTGCCTCTTTATCAAGTTCTAATATAACAACATTATTTTCACATGTTTTGTTAGGCATATTTTGATAAGGGCATTCTCTTCCTTCTAAACACGCATTTTGTAATTTTTTAGAAAGATACCTCATACTTGAATATAATTCTATTTCTGCAGTAGAATCTTCAGAAAAGAGATAAACAAACTTATCATAGTAATTGCCTGAGGTATTAACAAGAGAAATATATTCTTGAATTTGTAAGGGATTATATTTAAATAAGAAATCAACGTCTTGAATATTTGTTACCCAATAACCGTTTTGTTCAGTAAATTCATACCCCTTATATTCAATTTTATTATCTTCCCCGTAATTTCCTTGAAAACCAAACCCAACAATACTAGCAAAAAGAATTCCAGTCAAAACAATACTAACAAGTATTTGCTTTCTTTTCTCTTTCTTTTTTTGAGCATATTTTGATGTTATTTTTCTCATTTTCTCGTCTATAAAACCAATTTAGACTATAAAAAGCTTTAGGGCATCCGCCAGGTTTTAAAAAAAAAGAAAAAATAAAAAAAATAAAATTTGAATCTAAGCAACAACTAAACTAGCTGAAGTAGTAGATGTACCTTTGTACTCTTTACCTGTATCAACAGCTTGTGTTTTCAAGTATGTAGCAGCGTTAACAGTGTCTTCGACATTATAACCTGCAACAAGTAAAGCATGTTCACTTGTTAAACTTGAAGAAGCATAACCTTTTAACATAAATTCTCCTGCACCAATATTTGTAGAGGCAGTGAATTCTTCACCACAATAAGCTCCTCCTACTAAAGCAGCAGCAGCTGAGTTAATACAACTTCCACCAATAACAACTATGTTTTTATCAGCATATGAAGTGGTTTCACTATCTTTAAAGATAATAGCACCTAATTCAGCACCTTCTGTAGAAACAGAGGATGATGATGCAATATATACATCTGCAGTAACTTCATCTCCATGGTAAACCAATTTCACACTCTTTTGTCCAGAATCTGGTTGGTCATAAAGAATTTCAGTTGCAAGTTCAGAATATGCAAAGTCTCTCCATACATCTGTTTCCAGAATTTCAGTAGAGGTAGCATCTGTATTACTTGTAGTTATAGCATCTATTTCAACTACAGGAGTTGTAGAAGCATCCCAACCAAGAGTTACATTTACCCAATCACCTGCATATTTAGTTTCTGACTTATCTTCTTCTCTCATTGCAAGAACATATGTTGCAGCCTTAGGAGCACATGTTACATCTGCAGTCAACTCAGTTCCACTATCGTTATAGGTTACAACACCTGCATAACCTAATTCACCAAGTTCATCGGCTGCAGTAAGTTGTGCCCAGAAACAGGCATTAACAGCAGTAACTGCGGTATCATTACCAGTGAAATAATCAATAGCTGTTACATTTAACCAAGGCAAGTACATAGTTAAACCTTCTTTAGAGAAAAGTTTATCAAAACTTGTTTGAGCTGAATTATTCCAGAATAAAACAGTGTTTTCTGTATTGGATATTGCACCAACCATTATTTCTGAATTACCCAATGAAATAGTATCTCCTTGTGTAGCATCAACTTTCTTAGTTACCCAGGAACCATCTGACCAATATTGAAGATCTGATTTATTTGTAGCTGTAGAACTACCTTCAAAATTATTCCATCTTGCAAGGTATGATTCTGCATCACTAGCATCTGTCCATGAAAGTACAAAATAATCATCTAAATCTTTATCAAAGGTCAGTGTCGAATTACCATCTGCAAGAGTAGTAATAAGCCTATTAGTTGCATCTTTTCCAAGTTGGGTATAATATGTACTATTTCCATATAAGAAATTAATATCATATTCTCCATTCTTTAATGGAAAATTATTAAGTTCTGCATATGTTGTCCCACCTTTGATAACTTCAATAGTTTCTTCTGCAGGATAATTTAATCCTTCAAAAGATAAACTAACAGCTTCAAAACCAGGCATAGTAATTGACGCATCTTCTGTTACAAATAAAGCATCGTCAGCAGCCCATACAAGAGCAAGACTTCCTAACACATTAGCTGATGGAGCGAATGTACCTGTTAATCCAGGAATAGCATTGTCATTAATTTGAACTTCTTCTGCATTGGTAATTTTTAATTTTCCACTACCAATACTAAATTCAACTTTACTAATAGTGCCTTCTTTAGAGTTATACAAAATTTCTTTAACTCCAACATAACTACCATCATTTAATTTATAAGTAGCTAATGCAGCCAAAGAATTTGTTATTTCTCCTTCAACATTGAATTTAACAGCAGAGCTGCTAATAAATTCAAGAGAAACTGATTTTCCACCAACACTTACAGTTTCACCTTCTGATAAAACAGCTTCTTCTGCAGAATCTAATAAAGTTAATGCTGTTGAAGTGTTAGATAATACATAATATGTTTTATCCATTATTGGTAAATCAGTTGTAGGCATATCTGTTACTAAAAGAGTATCATCAAATGTCAAAGTGTAAGTCATTACAGTTTGAGAAGCTGGAATTCTAAAGCCAACAGTTGGCACGTTTTCCTTATAGTCATTGTCTTCAAACATTGTTAATTGATTAGCAGCACCAATTGTAATCTTTTGCGTATAATCAATTTCAGCGTTTTCATCATTAAGGTATTTTCCAGGAGCTAAAAGACCTGGTAGTTCATCATCATCAATAGATGAAGCGATCACTCCAGTAATATTATCTCCTAAATTATACTTTGTAGATGTTTTTTCTAATTTGAAAACAGTTTCAGAGTCTTCATCTACATTAACTGCCCCAGTAATAGAATCTTCTAAAGCTTCTTGTATACTTGTAGCTTGAGCTTTATCTACACTAGAAACACCTGCACCTGTACCATAAACAATTGCTGGACTATTTGCAGAACCTCCAACCACGAATGGGTCTGGAAAATCCGCAGCAGCAGCAACGCCCATAGACATTCCTGTTAACAATAAACTAGCTCCAATTGCTGATATTTTTTTAAAGTTTATTTTCATTTCGTTTTTTAATTAACCTCCTTTCACCTGTGTGAAAGGTTATTGTCTATGACAATATCTCATCAACTAATGGTATAGGGTAAACCATTTTGTTGTATTGAGTATAATCCCCTATCAGACTCTTTCTGATAACTATGCTTAAGTGTTTTCCTTTAAAAAGATTGCTGTTCATTTTTATATATTTTAGCCTAAAATCAGTGTTTTTCATGGTTTCCTTTATAAAGCTTTCTATGTCACTACAATATTAATACAACTATACCCTTAAGAGCCAATTTTTCAAAAACAAAACCTTTATTAACATGGGGTAATTAATTGTAATATATATTATAGATTAGTATATAAGTTAGATATATATGTTCTATATATATAATAAGAAATAAACCATATAGGTTATCGACGGACATGGCAAAAACAAAAGAAAGAGTAAAAATAAGAGAAATAACAATAAAAGAAGCAAAAGGAGCTTTTTCTATTTTAAAATCTAAAGGAGCAGCTAAAAAAGAGTATGATTTTTCCGGAATGTTAGCTTTAAGACAGCTTTTAAGCAATGAAAAAGCAAGAATATTAGATGTAATTAAAAGACAAGAACCTGTTTCAATATATGATTTAGCTAAAAAATTAGGAAGAGGTTTTAAATCTGTAAATGATGATGTTAAATTATTAGAAAGATTTGGGTTTATTCAACTTGTAAAGGAAAAAACAAAGAAAAGAATACGTTATGTGCCAAAAATAATAGTAGATACAATGACTATCCACATAAAAATATAATTTTAATAAAATTTAAATTGATAAAACCAAAAAAAAACATTTATATACTTAATGTAAGTATTTATTATATAAAAGGGGTTGTATGAAAAAGAAAAATTTTACATTTTTTGGAATAGTTTTACTAACAATTATAATCTTATTTATATTATTAGTATTTGCTGCAGCCAATGCTCCTACTAATTTAATAATTGAAGAAAATGTAACCCCTGTTTATGATGAAGGTGTCTTTACAGTTAATTGGACTTCTGGAGCAGGAGATGCTGAAGTAAACTATACTATTTACTTATGGATGGATGGAAATTTTGCATCTGCAACATTAAATGCAAATACTAGTGTAACAGGTTATAGTTGGTCTAATACTACAGAAGCAAATTATACTTTTACAATTGAAGCTGTAAATGGAACAGCAATTGGAACAAATTCTACTAATATTTCTATGTATGTGGATACTACTTCCCCAACAGCAACATTTGATAGTTACACAAATACAACTGCTAAAAAGAATACAGAACAATTAACATTAAACATTTCAGTAGCAGATGCATCATCAGGTCTAACAAATAGTGGATGTAACTTTGATATAAATGGAACAAATGAAACAGTAATGGTCTCAAGTGGATGGTGTAATACTACTACTTTGAACTTAACAGGCCTAGCAGATGGAAATCATTCAATTGATGTTTATGTGAATGATACTGTAAATAATGTGGGTGTTAATCAGTCTTTATTTGTTCAAGTTTATACAACACCACCAACAGCAAGCTTAGTAATAAATGAATTTGTTTCAAATCCAAGTTCTGGAAATGATTGGGTAGAAATTTATAATAAAGGAGCAAGTTCAACAGATTTAACAAACTGTGAATTAGAAGATAATGCAGCAAACACACTAGCCTTAACAGGAAATATTACAGCAGGAAATTATGAAGTATTTGAATGGTCAAACAGATTAAATAACGGAGGAGATACAATAATCTTAACATGCTCTTCAACAGAAATAGACAGAGTAGTTTATGGAACAAACCCAACTGATGCACCAATCCCCGGAGTAGATGAGTCAACAGGAAGATTACCAAACGGACAAGATACAGATGTAGATAATGTAGATTTTACTTTATTCTCAATAGCAGATGTAACAAGAGACACACAAAACCAGGACACAACACCACCAACAGCAACATTTGATAGTTATACAAATGCAACCCTCAAGAAAAATACAGAACAATTAACATTAAACATTTCCGTAGCAGATGCATCATCAGGTCTAACAAATAGTGGATGTAACTTTGATATAAATGGAACAAATGAAACAGTAATGGTCTCAAGTGGATGGTGTAATACAACAAGCCTAAATTTAACAGGCCTAGTAGATGGAAATCAAACAATTTCAGTATATGTAAATGATAGTGCAAATAATGTATTTGTAAACAATAGTTTTGTTGTTCAAGTTGATACAACACCACCAATAATAACTTTTCCATTTTATACAAATGCAACAATACGAGGAACTAGCCAACCATTTTCTTTAAGCATTTTATTTGATGATGCAATATCTGGGATAGTAAATAGTGTTTGTCTTTTTGATGTAAATGGGACAAATCAAACAGTTGAAGTGTCTGATGGGTGGTGTAATACCACAACATTAAGTCTAGCA
>CAZQAV010000007.1:14457-16705 GCA_964591395.1 Candidatus Woesearchaeota archaeon
TAATGTATGGGCAAATGACACCATTAACAACCTTGGATTAAATAATTCATATATTGTCCAGATTGATGCTGCAAATCCAACAGCAATTTTAGGGCCCACACCTGTTGATACATATAATAGTTCTAATTCAAGCATAAATTTTAATATAAGTTGTTCAGATAATAGGGGATTAAATGCCATAGCTATGCATGGAAACTGGTCTAATGGATGGCATGCAAATTATACAAATTCGTCCTATACAAATAATACTGCAATTAATGTAACTACAGATGGAATAGAAGATGGATATTATATTTGGGGTATTGGATGTGTGGATGTAGGTACAAATGAAAATTGGTCTGCTAATAGAACAATAACAATTGATACAATAGCACCCACAGCTTCTGTAACTTGCACTCCTTCTTCTGTTAGTGCAGGAACCAATGTGGTTTGTACATGTTTAGGTACAGATGCAACTTCAGGTATTAATTCTTCTTTAACAACAGCTAATTCAACTAGAAGTACTTCTTCTGTAGGATCCTTTACATATACATGTGATGTTACAGATAATGCTGGAAATACTGCAAGCACAACAGCAACATATACTGTTACTTCTTCAAGCGGGTCTGGGGTAACAAGTTCTACATGGACAAATACTTATTCCATAGCAGATACTTTATTTGAAAAAGGACATTCAAAAGAGCTTGGTTCTAAAGCAAGAATGAAATTTAAAGTAAATAATGAATATCACCATGTTGGAGTAAAATCTATTTCAGGAGATAAAGCAACAATAGAAATTGCAAGCGATCCTGTTGAAATTTTACTAGGAATAGGGGAAGATGCAAAATTAGATTTGACAGAAGATAATTTTTATGATTTATATGTTTTATTAAATAGCATATCTAATAATAAAGTAAATTTAACAATTCAAAAAATAAATGAAGAAATACCTGAAGAAATTCAAGATCCATCAATTGATACTTCGGGAGAATTACTTGATCAAGATGATGAAGACCAAGATATAGGAGATAAAAAAAGTTTTATATGGTTATGGATATTAGGGATTATATTAATCTTAATTATGTTGATTATTATAGGCATGAGAAAAAAATATAAAAAATAATTTTACAGAATTAAAACCTAATAATAAACCTTTAACAACATTTTAATACTTACACCGCTTTTTGTAAAATCTTGAGCAGTGCCTTTGTGATTATTAGTTATATTACCTTTATCAAAGAAGATCAATTCTTCTCCATTTGAAAAAATATTCATTTCATATCCTTTAACAGGTCTATCACCTTCAACCTTCCAACTTTCACCCACAATTTCTTTCAAAGTATTATTTAACTCAATACAAGGATCTACATCATCTTCACAAATTTGTTTATTACTGCATCTAAATATAAGGTCTTTTACATCAACATATTTCCAATTATAATAACATGAAGTATGATATTGAAGAACAGATTGAACAAAACTTTCAAGTTCATAACTTTCAACAAGATCAGCTTCAGATTTATTCATTGAAAGTCCAAGGAAGACCAATATAACTATAGAAACCATTATAATTATCACTGCAAAACCAACCATTTCTTCTTGACCCCTTTTATTTTTATTTATTTTAATCATTTTACTCAAAGTTATTTTTATCTCAGAACCCCCCATCTAAAGTCTTTAATTTATAATTCTCTTCCCTATTTATCTTCATCACCTTCATTTTATCTCATAACTTATTATTAATTTACCTATCTCACATTTGTTATATACATAACCTTCATGGGTATCTTTTCTACATAAAGATACAAAATTAGACACCCCCACACCTTCTTCAATACCAGAATATATTTTAATTATATTACAATCAGGATAATTTGAATTACTGCATTCTATTTCTTCTTCAGGAGAAGGATATATCCACCTTACCTCTATTTTTGTTTTTTCCCAAAAATTATGATATGTTCTTATGTTCTGCTTTAAGGCCATAACTTTATCTAAATCAATACAACTTGTTTTAACATTACCAAAAGCCTTGCCACATGAAAATTCAGGAGAATTTGCAAATTTACTTAGCAATAATATTGCATTTTTCTCTTCTAAAAGAGAAGCAGCTTCCCTCAAATCACCCATTTTATACATAAGCATAAACATACCCACAAGTGCGAAAAAGATAAATATAGCTATAAGCATAAATGCCATTTGCTGTATCTTCATTTGTGCTTTTTTATCTTTAGTTATCATTTTGATTTTTATTTTAAGAAGATTTTGT